>DATHPF010000060.1:0-20651 GCA_035484155.1 Streptosporangiaceae bacterium | reverse complement strand
CTGGCCGGACCCGGCCAATCGCGGCTTCGCCCACATCAATCCGGCGATCTACGTGTCCATGCAGGGCCCGAGCGAGCTCGGCATCAGCGCCGACGCGAGCCTGGCCGGCTGGGACCGGACCGAGGAGCTGAGCTCCATCACCGTGCCGACCCTGGTCATCGGCGCCCGGCACGACACCATGGACCCGGCGCACATGGAGATGATGGCCGGCCGGCTGCCCGCCGGACAGTACCTGTACTGCGAAGACGGCAGCCACATGGCTATGTACGACGACCAGCGCGCCTACTTCAGCGGGCTGATCAAGTTCCTGGCCGGGCTCGACTCGGCTTAGCTGAGCAAGCGCTGGCCGTGCGCGGCGGCCGTGACCGTATTGAGCAGCAACTGGGCGGTGGTCACCGGGCCCACTCCGCCGGGGACGGGCGACAGGCCGCCGGCGACCGCGCCGACGGAGGCCGCGTCGACGTCGCCAGTGAGGCTGCCATCGGCCGCCGCATTGGTGCCCACGTCGATGACGATGGCCCCTGGCCGGACGTGCTCGGCCGTGATCAGCCCGGGCCGTCCGGCGGCCACGACGAGCACGTCGGCCTCGCCGGTTACCACCGCCAGCTCTGGCGTACGCGAATGGCACACCGTGACGGTGGCGTCCCTGGCTAGCAGCAGCTGCGCGACCGGCTTGCCGACGACTACAGACCGGCCGACGACCACCGCCCGGCGGCCGGCCAGGTCGACGCCGTGGAAATCCAGCAGCTCCAGCACAGCCTGCGCGGTCGCCGGGGCGAACGCCGGCAGGCCCGCTAGCAGCCGTCCCAGCGACAGCGGGCTCGAACCGTCGACATCCTTGGCCGGGTCGATCGCGCTCGCGGTCGCCGGCAGCGACAACCCGGCAGGCAGCGGCGCCTGAAGTACGATCCCGTGCACCAGGGCGTCGGCCGACAGCACGCCGAGCGCGGCCGAGATCTCGGCTCCCGGCACGGACGGCGGCAGCTCGGTGATGTCGCACTCGACGCCGAGGCGCGAGGCCGCGGCCCGCAGGGAGCGCACGTACCAGGCCGCCGACTCGTCAGTCGTCGCGACCACGATGGCGAGCCGCACCGTGATGCCTGCGGCTGCGCACTCGGCCAGCGCCGCCGAGGCCTTCGCCCGCAGCCGTGCGGCGAGTTCCCTGCCGTCCAGCAGAAGCGCGGTCACCCGGTCAGTTCCGCCCGGATGGCGGTGCTGAGCTGCGCGGCTCGCGCTTCCAGCCGATCGGCTTCATCGACGGAGTCGGCGAACCGCGCCCGCGCGGCACTGTCGGTGATGCCGCGGAGGTTGATCTCGATGTTGAACCGCGCCGTCGCCGCGGCGGCCCGGATGGCCTCGGCCGCGGCGGCGACGTCGCTGATCACGTTGCGGTTCCCGATCGGCAGCAGGACCTCGGCCAGCTTCACCAGCCGAGCGGCTGCGGCGATCACCGCCGCTGGCGGCTCGGCCGCCCCGGTCAGGGCAGCGGCGACGGCTGCCGACCGGTCGCCGGAGAGCTCTGGGGTATCCCTGGGCAGCCGGTAAGCGGCCGCCACCTCCTCGAAGGCCGCGGCATCGGCAGCTATCAGGTCCAGGCACGACTCGCGCAGCCGGTCAGCGTCGCCGCGCACCGAGGAAATCTCGCTGGCGTCGGCGGCGTATTTCGGCCCGTCGGAGTACCGGGCGACCATGCCCAGCAGCGCGGCCGCCTGGGCGGCATGCAGGGCGGCCGTGGCGCCGCCGCCGGGCGCGGGAATCCGGGCCGCCAGGTCCGTCAGGAACGCCTCGATGGTCTGCTCGCGCACGACTGGCAGACTATCGGCCCGAGCTCCGGGAGCCTTCGCGCGCCGTGCGCGTCAGACCTCTCTGGCGTTCAGTCGCCTCGTCGCGACCGCCAGGGCAGCCGCGCTCGCCATTGCCGCGACGACCAGCGCGGGCCAGTAATAGCCGAGCTGCTGAGCCCCGCTCACCAGCCCGACGGGCGCGTTGACCAGGGCGCTCGGCAGCCAGCGCCCGAGGACGCGGACGTTGCCCAGCACCGGAAGTATCAGCAAGATCATGAAAGCGATGCCGGAGGTCGCGATCGTGCTGCGCGCGAATGAGGCCGCTAGCGCGGTGACGGCTACCGCGAACCCCAGGTAGACCGCGCCACACAGCAGGCCGGCCAGCATTGGCGCGGCCGGCAGCGATCCGAGCAGCAGGCTGGTCTCATACCAGGCCGCGAGCGTGCCCAGCAGGTACGCGACGGCAGCCGCAGCAGCTGTGACGGCCGCGCGCGGGGCGAGCAGCTGCCAGCTGCTCGCGACCCTGGTGCGCAGGAAAATGGCCCGGCCCTGGCTGGCGTCGAACGTGAGCGCCCCGGCCGCGAGCACAACCACCAGGATCAGGCCGACCAGCAGCACCTCGCTGACGTAGGCGTTCAGGCCGTCGGCCGGTGTCGGCGGGGGCGAGCTGATCCGCACGCCATTGCCAAGGTGGGCGAAGATCGTGTTCTCGTACTTCGTCACGACCGGCTCAAGCAAGCCGATGGCGACGAAGAGGACAGCGAGCGACACCGCCCGCGGGGTCCGCACCAGCCGTAGCCACTCCAGCCGCCACAGGTTCATCCGGCGGTACCTGACTCCGGCGGTTGCGGTGCTGGTCATGACCGCCCCGGCCCCGTGAGCGCGAGGAAGGCCGACTCGAGGTCCGCAGCGTCAGGCTCGCAGGAGACCTGCCGGGCACCACAAGCGGCGAGCACGGCCGGGATGCCACGTTCCCCGGCCTCCATGCTGATGGCATCTACCCTGATCACGTCCGGCCCGGCCGACGCCACGCTGGTCACCCAGCCGGCCCTCGCCATGGCGGCGGCGACGGGCGCGGCATCCCCGGCGATGCGGATCAGCCAGCGCGGGCTGAGGTAGGTATCGATGAGGTCCCTGGCGGTGCCCTGATAGACCAGGCGACCATCGCGCAGGATGCCGACGTGGTCGGCGACGCGCTGCACGTCAGCCAGGATGTGGCTGGAGAAGATCACCGTCCGCTGGCCGCGCAGGCTGGCGACCAGGTCCAGCATGTCCGCCCGGCCGACCGGGTCGAGCGCGGAGGTGGGCTCGTCAAGTATCAGCAGCTCGGGATCGCCGACCAGGGCACACGCCAGGCCGAGCCGCTGCACCATGCCGCGCGAGAACGCGCCGACCCGCCGGTCCGCCGCGTCGGCGAGCCCGGCGGTGCGCAGCGCTGCGCTGACCGCCGCCTCGCCCAGGTCCGGCGCGACCAGCACGCACGCGAGGTCGACCACCTCGCGCGCGGTCAGCCAGCCATCGAAGTCCGGCACGTCGGGGCAGACTGCGACGCGGCGGCGGTCGACCGCGACGTTCACGCTGCCCGCTGTCGGCCGCCGGGTGGCCGACAGGATGGACAGCAGCGTTGTTTTCCCCGCGCCGTTGAGGCCGACCAGTCCGTAGACGGACCCGCGGGGGACGGCTAGATCGACGCTGAAGAGCCCGTTCCCGCCGTAGTCCTTGGTGAGACCGGAGGTGGTGACGATCAGTGGGGTGCCAGCCGGCGTCCGCCCCGTCAGGACGACCGGCGCGATGGGCGGCGCGGGGTCCGCTGCGGCGACACTGGCGGCGGTCGCTGCGCGATCGCCGCGGTTCATGCCGAAGAAGAGGTACAGCAGGGCCCCGATCGGCGCGCTGACCGCGAGGATCACGATGGCCCAGGCGAGCTTGGGCGCGTTCCGGACCGACTTGGCCCGTACCAGGTTGACCAGGCAGAAGACGTCCAGGCCCAGCACCAGCACAAGAATGGGCACCAGGGCTGGCGCCAGCACCGCCGGCAGGTGCCGCAGCGGTCCGCCATGGGCGACGGCGAGCGACAGCGCTGTCACGTCTCGCCCCAGGTGCGGGTGACCCACGCAGTGAGCAGGGTCAGGACCTCAGGACTCACTGGCATCCGGCCCGCCCGGCGATATCCGCTCGGGCCGGCCGAGTCAGGGTCGGGCCGGAACATGTGGCTGAGATCTCCGACAACGTGGCCCTCGAACGGCCCGCCCACCAGGCGCCCGATGGCCGCGACGTCGTCAGGCGGCACCTGCAGATCGTGCCCGCCGGTGATCGCCAGGACCGGGACGGTGAGCTGCCTGAGTGCGGGCGCCGGGTCGTAACCGACGAAATCACGGGCCCAGCGGGCGTTCACCCGGGTGCCCTGGACCCGGATGACGTCGTCTGCCGACGCCATGATCTTGCTGAGATTCTTGCGCTGAGCCCTGATGGCGTCGGTGCGCAGCAGCCGCAGGACCAGCTGCGAGGAGCGCGTCAGCCGGGATGCGAGCTGCTCGGCCTGCCAGGTGAGTACCTCGGCGCCGGTGCGCGCCGACCCGGCCAGCAGCCCCACGCCCGCCACGCCCGCGCCCGCCACGCCGCCCGCGCCCGCGAGCTGCGCGGCGTAGTACGTCCCTTCGCTGTGGCCGACGACGAGCAACGGCAGCCCGGCCGCCTGGGTCGTGAGCCAGCTGAGCGCGGCTCGTGCATCGGCGAGCCGCTCCGCCATGCCGACGGTCCAGTAGTCGCCGCCGCTGGCGCCAACGCCCCGCTTGTCATACCGCAGCGTCGAGACCCGGGCCGCTGCCAGCGCATCGGCGACCGCGCTGGTGATGCCGCCGCGAAGGAACTGGTGGAGCGGCAGCCGGACATCGGAGTTGCGGTCCGTCTGGCCGGAGCCGGAGATGAGCAGCGCCGCCGCCGCCGGTCGCGCGACCTCGTTGTAGGTCCCGGCGAGCGTGCACCCGCCACTGTCGAAGGTGACGTTCTGCTCGGTCATCCGGCTGGCCTCCCATCGTGCTGATTGGAGCCGTCGGCCGGCATCAGCACCGATGCCAGCAGTCGCCGCTGACGGCCTTTCTTCGGTCCGTTGACCCGCCGGGGCTGCAGCACCCGCTGCAGGTCGAGCATGAGCTCGCGGAACTCGGCGTCATCGAGCCACAAGCCCTCGATGCCAAAGCTCACCCCGTCGCGGACCAGGTCGACTTTGTCGCGCTCGAGATAGCGGTCGAAATCGGCGAGGAGTCCGGCAGCGAAGGCGCGGAACATCTGCCGGGTGTCGTCGGTGCTCATCGCGGCGATCTCGGCCAGGCCGATCCGCGCGGCGGCGAGACGCAGGACGTAGGTCCGCTCGACGGCGCCGCGTACCTGGCGCTCAGCGACGACCTGGAGCACGCTGGCGCGCACCAGCCTGGCCACGTGGCGATAGAGGCTGGCGGCCGGGACGTCCGACAGCTCGGCGCTGAGCTGCGATGTCGTCAGCGCCCGGTCGCCCAGGAACGCCTGCACGATGCGCAGCCGTACCGGATGCAGCAGCAGGTCGGCTGACTCGGTCACAGGGCAGAGAATACACCATCGTTCTCATAAACGAGAACATTACTGGAGTCGAGAGTAATCGATCGATGGGGTGGCTCAGCCGCCAGGAGCGGACCTTGACGAGCCCGGTGATGCTGTGACTCACTAGTCGCGATGCCAGGTAAAGCACGGTAACTGGGGGTTACGTCGGTGACTCAGGTTGACACCCGCGCCCTGCGCGAGCGGTACGCGCAGGAGCGGGACAAGCGGCTCCGGCCGGAGGGCAACGATCAGTACCTCGAGGTCGCCGGGCAGTTCGGCCGCTACCTCGACGACCCTTACACCGAGCGGGTGGAGCGGGAGCCCCGCCGTGATCACGTGACCGTGGCGTTCGTGGGCGGCGGATTCGCCGGCCTGGTCACCGCGGCGCGACTCAAGGATGCCGGCATCGACGATGTCCGCATCGTCGAAAAGGGCGGCGGCTTCGGCGGCACCTGGTACTGGAACCGCTACCCGGGCGCGCAGTGCGACACGGCCGCGATGATCTACATGCCGCTGCTGGAGGAGACCGGGCACATGCCGAGTGAGCTCTACGCGCATGCGCCGGAGATCCTCGACCACTGCGACCAGATCGGCAAGCAGTACGGGCTGCACGACAACGCCCTGTTCCACACCCGTGTCACCGACCTGGAGTGGGACGACGCGGCCAGCCGGTGGATAGTGCGCACGGATCGGGGCGACGAGTTCACGGCACAATTCATTGGGATAGGAACGGGGCCGCTGCACGTTCCCAAGCTCCCTGGCATCCCTGGTATCGAGTCCTTCACTGGCCATTCATTCCATACGAGCCGGTGGGACTACGCCTACACCGGCGGCGATCCCGCCGGCGCGCCTATGGACCAGCTCGCCCATAAGCGCGTCGCCGTCATCGGCACCGGCGCGACGGCGGTGCAGTGCGTGCCGCACCTCGCGCAGGCGTGCGGCGAGCTGATCGTGGTCCAGCGCACCCCATCCTCGGTCGACGTCCGGGGGAACCGGCCGATGGACTCTGGGTGGTTCGCCGACGTCGCGACGCCAGGCTGGCAGGACCGCTGGCTCGACAACTTCGTCGCCAACATGTCCGCCGCCGAACTGCCCGCCGACGACCTCGTCAACGACGGGTGGACTGACCTGGCCAAGCGGATCCGCGGCAGGCTGTCGGCGCCGCGTTCGAGCCCGGCTAGCTTCGAGGACCTGCTGGCCGACTTCGAGAACGCCGACCACGAGAAGATGGACGAGATCCGGGCCAGGGTGGACGCGATCGTCGAGGATCCGCCGACGGCGGCCGCGCTGAAGGCCTGGTACCGCCAGCTGTGCAAGCGGCCGTGCTTCCATGACGAGTACCTCAGCGCCTTCAACCTGCCGTCCGTGCGCCTCGTCGACACTGACGGCAGGGGAGTGGAGCGGATCACGCCCGGCGGTGTCGTTGTGGCCGGCGTGGAGTACCCGGTCGACTGCATCATCTACGCGTCGGGCTTCGAGGTCGGCACGAAGCCGACCCGACGCTACGGGTTCGACCTGACCGGCCGAGACGGCGTCCGGCTGTCGGAGTACTGGGCCGGCGGCATGCGGAGCATGCACGGCGTGCACGTGCACGGCTTCCCGAACGCCTTCCTGGTGCAGCTCGGCCAGGGCGGCAATTTCGTCGCCAACGTCCCGCACAACCACAACGACACGGCCAAGACCGTCGCCGCGATCGTCCGTCACATGAGCGACCGCGGTCTCGACCGGGTCGAGGTCAGCCGGGACGCCGAGAACGCCTGGATGGAGCAGCTGGCGCCGAATCCGGTCATGACGTCGTTCCTGGCCAGCTGCACGCCGGGCTACTACAACAACGAGGGCCAGGGCCCGAGCCCGCATTCGCTGCTGGTCGGGTACTCGGGGGGCGCGCCGGCCTATTTCCGGTACATCGATGAGTGGCGGACGTCGGGGGAGTTTGCCGGGCTGGAGTTCACTGCGCTGACCGGCCTCAGCCGATGGCAAGGCGAAGCCGACGGCGTGGCCAAGCCCGTGGCCGGGACGCCTGAGCCGCGCCCGATACCATGCGACTCGTGATCTATTCCGGCCTCACCTACGCCGAAGTGCCGGGCTACCGGCCGCTGCTGCTCGACCTGCATGTGCCCGACGACGCGGCCGCAGCGCCTGTGGTGGTCTGGATCCACGGCGGCGGCTTTGTTTCCGGAGACCGCAGGTACCTGCCGGCGACGATGGCGCCGGATTCGATCTTCGCCGCTCTGACTGGAGCTGGCCTGGCCTGCGCTACCGTCGATTACCGGCTAGCCGCGGAGGCAGGCTGGCCAGCGCAGCGCAATGACATTGCCGCCGCGATCAGCTTCCTCCGCGCCAGAGCGGGGGAGTACGGCCTGGCCTCAGGCCGGCTCGCGACCTGGGGAGAGTCGGCCGGAGGACATCTGGCCCTGATGGCCGGGCTGACTGATTCTCAGGTGGCCGCCGTCGTGGCCTGGTATCCGCTGACCGACCTGACGCTACTGCCGCCGGGCGCGTTCTCCGGCATGGCGGATATGCGGCTACTCGGCCGCCGGGCTGCCGACGATCCTGACCTGATGACCGACGCCAGTCCCATCACGCACGTCAGCGCCGCCTCGCCGCCGTGCCTGCTTGTGCACGGCGACGAGGATCTGGCCCTGCCCGCCGCGCATAGCGAGCGCTTCCAGCACGCGCTCACCGCAGCCGGCGTGGAGTCGGTCTGCCAGATTGTGCCCGGCGCTGGCCATTGCTTCACCGGGTACGGTGACGTCCCCGGACTCATCGCCGGGGCCGTTGCGTATCTCGAGGGGAAGCTCCGGTGAGCCCAGCCGCAGGTTTCCAGGACGTCTCCCCGACGATCCTCGCCGACATTCTCGGGCGCAGCCAGGTGATGGACATCGGCATCCGCCCATTGTGGGCGCCGATGACCAGGGTGGCGGGCCCGGCTTTCACTGTGCGCTGCGCGCCTGGCGACAACCTCATGCTGCATGCGGCCATCTACCGCGCCGAGCCGGGCTCGATCCTGGTCGTCGAAGCAGGCGATGTGGACTACGCGCTGGCCGGCGGAAACGTCTGCGCGATCGCTAAGCGGCGTGGGATCGCTGCCCTAGTGACGGACGGGGTGGTCCGCGACCTCGCCGAGGTACGCGACCTGGGCTTCCCGGTTTTCGCCAGGGGAGTGATGCCCGCTCCCGGTGCGAAACTTGCCGCGTCCCCGCTGAACGGCCGCGTCCAGTGCGGCGGCGCCGCCGTCGAGGCCGGCGACATCGTGGTTGCGGACGAGGAAGGCATCGCGGTCGTTCCTGGCGCCCGCAGCCAGGACGTCCTGCGCGACGCGCTCGCCCAGCAGGAGCGGGAGGAGCGACAGTCGCTCGATGCGTGGGAGGAATCGCATCGTGCCCTGGTCGACAGGCTCCTCGCCGAGAAGGGCTACGCAGGCTGACGGCTAGGGCTGGTGACCGTGGCCAGGGCGAGCGCGCCAGCCGGCCTTGCTCACCACGAGATCGGCGATGGCCGACGCTGAGCGCCCGTCGGTGTCGACACGCAGATCCCCGATCGAGGCCCGGTCGAGCTCTTCGGCTTCGTGCGCTGCCTGCTCGGCGACCCGCCGCAAGTGGCCGGGGGACTGACCCAACAGCGGGTCGCCGGGCTGCGACCAGGTGCCGCCGCGCCCACGCTGGCTAATCCGTAGCTGAAGCGCGTCGCGTCCGGCGTGCAGCCGGCACAGCGTGATGTCGGCCGCCGGCAGCGCAGCCGCGTACGTCGCTGCGGCTTGGACGCTTTCGACCGGACCGACCACGATCAGCTGCCGGGCCCCGGCAGCCTCATAGTTCGCGCAGATCGCCGCCAGGTTGGCTGCCTTCACCGCGTGACTCTTGTCAGCGCTCGCGGGGGAGCAGAAGCCGATCTGGTCAAGGTCGATGTAAGCAGCGGCACGCCCAGCGTTCAGGTCGCCCATGTAGATCTCGAAGCCGACGGTCGACTTGCCGACGCCGGTGGCTCCGCACAAGAACAGCACGGGCGTGGCGGTAGTGGACGCCGGCAGGTCGGCCATCCGGGCTTGCGCAGCGTCGCGGCGCGGCCCGATGAGGGCCGGCCAGCCGCCGCACCGCCGGACTACGTCATCGGCCACCGCAATGGCTGACATGGTGCTGGTGTCGACGCAGAGTCCGGCCCCGTTATTTGCGTCCAGGGCAGCAGCTTCGCGCAGCAGGTCATCGATGGCCTCGGGGTCGGCGTGGTCGCCGCTTCGCTCAGCGAACCGCCTCCGCAGCTCAGCCGCGTCGGCCCGCAGGCGGCAGGACACTAGCGCGGCGCCGGGGATCACGTCGGCGGGGACGCCGCGGGCCGGGTCGACGACGCCAGCGACGATGACGGACCGCGCGCCAGCGGCTGCGAAGTTTCCCACCACCGCAGCGAGATTACGGGCTTGCAGCAGATGGCGACCCGGATCGGACGGCTGCTCCGGATAGCACATGCCGAGCTGGTCGATATCGACGAACGCGGCAGCCACGCCGGTGCGCGTCAACCGCGAGAAGATCTCCCAGCCGACGGTGGTCTTGCCTACTCCCGCTGGCCCGTACAGCCAGAGCACGCTCGTCCTCGTCATTGGGCGCTGTATCTCTTTCTGGCGACGGTCCGCCGTCCCAGGGCGGCAAATCTTCCATATTCGCCGCAAAAAATGTACAGTCCAGGCGTCCGGTCTGCATCAAGGGGGCGTCGGCCGTGCGGTACGTATGGAGCTTCGGCTTCTGCCTTGTCCTTGGTCTGGCTTTCGTGATCGCGGCCGTGAGCTTCGGCGTTCTCGCGATTGGTCAGGGCGCGGAGGTGTCGGCTTACCACAACGCCAGAGTTTGCCTCGCCGGCGCCGCGGCCAACGCCGAGTGCCTGCAGACGGTCACGGGCTCCGTTACGGGCGTCACCGAGATCAGCGGGAAGAACGCGGACTACGCGCTGGATGTCCAGACCGACTCACAGAACCTGCACATCACGTTCACCTCGGACAGCCCGATGCTGGGCTACGCAGTCAACGGCGATCCGGCCAGCGTGACCATGTGGCGAGGCAATCCCGTCTCGGTCGTGACCGACGGCCGCAGTGAAGCGACGGCTACCGTACCTCAGACAGCGTTCGCCAAGGACCTGGGGCAGTGCGCGGAGCTCGGCGGCGCGGGTATCTTCATGGTCCTCGGCGCCGCAGCGATCCGGCGGAACCGCAGGGTAGGCCAGCAGCCTATTTCCCGGCCTGTCGTTGCCGCGGCCCTCATGGCGCTGGGGCTAGGCGCCTTCGTCGTTCTCATCGGCGGCTTCGCACTCGGCGGGAAGCCGTCCAGACTCGGCCCTGACGCGACAGCGACTGGCGCTGCGCTGGTCGTCGTGTTCGCGCTGGCTGCGTGGCTCGGGATCACCGTCAGGCGCCGGAACCGCCGCGACCCCGTGGCGCTCGGTGCCCGCGCGCCGGTCGCGCCGATCGCTTCGCCGAGGCGAACGCCAAGGCCGGCCATGCCGCTGCGGGTGCGCTTGCATCCGGCCGCTGTTGGTCCCGTGCTGTTGAGGCGCGCAGCCGGCTGGATCCCGGTGCTGCTGACGGTGGCGGTCCTCTTCGGCGTATTCCTGACCGTCATGGACGGACCACCGGCCCGCGCCTACCACCGCGCCCCCGCGTGCGCCGGCGAGACCGACCTGGCGACGTGTGTCGGCGACTTCACCGCCACGATCAACGGGGTACGCACAGACTCGCAGAGCGGCGACAACAACTACGCGGACGTCTCCTATGTGACCGGCGACGGCGGCATCAATACCTGGGCTACCTTCGACGGGAACGGCAGCGATCTGGCACGCGCGGCCGATGCCGACGAGGACCAGCGCACTCCGCTCACCATCAAGGTGTGGCGGGGCTCGATCGTCGGCGCTGACCTCGGCGGCACATGGCACTGGGCGCAGAACAATCCGCCCGGCGACGCCGTCCCGTCGGTATTCCTCGGCGTCAGCTTCGCTCTGCTACTGCTCTGGACGCGACTGCGGATCCACCGTCGGTCCGGCTCGCTGGCGCAGGCGGATCGCCGCTGGCTGCTCGTCGAGGATGTCACGCAGCCGGTGGCCGCCGCAGGCGCCACCGCGCTGCTCGCGTACGGCTTCTGGCCTGGCGCAATCGTTGCGCTGGCGAGCCTGGCGTGGCTCGCGCTATCGGTCAGGCGCAGCACCAGCGCGCGCAAGCAGGCGCTGCTCACCTCGCTGAGCTCATGACTGGCCGGTGGCGGCCCGAACAGGCGTTAGGGAGTTGCGGATCTGGTCTCAGCAGGCGGCGGATCGACCGCACGGCGGTGCTGTGACAGTTCTTCGCTGAAGGAGCTGATGTCGGCATCGGTGTGCGCCTGAACGAGCTGGACGATGTCGTCCAGCAGGGTTTCAGCTACCTTGAGCGCTTGCGCATTCCCGCTGGTCCACAGCAGGTCAAGACGGTCGGCGAAGCACTCAGGCAGCACGTCCAGTTCGCCGGTCAGATGCCGCTGCCATTTGATCGTGCGATGCGGGGAGTACACGCCGTTGAGCGCCAGGACCGCGCCAAACACCGCTTGCCCGGCCCGGGCGAGCAGGTCACGGACCGCCAGATCATCTCCCCGGCAGGCCAGCGCCTCGCGGGCCCCCCAGCCTCTGAGCATGTCGGGGCTGAGGGTCCGCTCCACCATGGCCGCCACGAGCTGGTCCGGGTAGACAGCCCGCGCCCGCCAGGCGGTGATCAGCTCCGGCCCGTACAGCGGCCGGCAGCGTTGCAGCGCTGCCAGCCGCATGTGCTTGACCGGGTCGGTGTCGCCCCGAAGCACGACGTCATCGACGAACCGGTCGATCGTGGTGACCAGAAAGCTGCTCACCGTCACCTCAAGGTCGCCGAGCCGGTAGTCGTCGCTCCACTCTTGGTCATCGTGGTCGTAATCCCACAGCGCATCCAGTTCTCCGCCGAGCATCTGAACCGGGCCCGACCGGTCGGAGGCACTCGGCGGATCGAACCAGTAACAGTCCAGCTCCAGATCGGAGAACCGGTCAGCCAGGCCAGCGCCCACCGACCCGGCGACGGTCAGCGCGGCCAGCTTCTCGTTCGACGCGTACGACCGGGCGGCCCGCTCAGCCACCGCCAGACGCCACGCGGCGTGGATGTTCGCAGCACCTGATTTGCCAGCGCCCTGAGACATCCCCCGATCCTGCCAGCCGGGCGCCGCCATAGCGTCGGCGGGCCGGCCACGCTTTCGGCCGCCGATAGCGACCTGGCCTGCCTGGCTGCTCACGGCGGCGAGCTCGTCACCGGCTGGGCTCGCTGGCCATGCCACGATCGGGCCGAACCGATAGGTTTTAGCGATGTCATCCCAGCCTCCGCCGCCGCTTGTGCTTGCTGCTTTCGGCGTCGCCGACCGGCCGCTCGTCGCCCTTGATGGCGGCCAGGGCAGTTCTTGGCTAGCCGGCGACCTGGTCCTGAAGCCAGCCGGACTTGACGTTGAGGAGCTGGATTGGCTGGCAGACGTTTACTCAGCGATCGCCTGGGATGGATTCCGGATCGCCCGGCAACGCCGCGCTGACGATGGCTCCGTCTGCGTCGATGGCTGGTGCGCTACTGAGTACCTAACGGGCCAGCACGCCGAGCGTCGGTGGCCGCAAGTGGTAGCGGTCGGCGAGCGCCTGCACACCGCTCTTCGCGGCATTCCCAGGCCAGGTTTCCTGGACCAGAGGGTCAGCCCCTGGGCCGTCGGCGACCGCGTCGCGTGGGGTGATATCCCCGTCGCGAACTTCGCTCGGGTCAATCATCTGCCGCGGCTTGCCGACGCGCTTCGGCCCGTGAGCGCGCCTAGCCAGCTGATCCACGGCGATCTCGGCGGCAACGTGTTGTTCCATGAGCAGCTCGCACCGGCCATCATCGACTTCTCCGCCTACTGGCGGCCCGTCGCATTCGCATCTGCGATCGTCGTCGCCGACGCGCTCGTCTGGGAAGGCGCGGATGACCAGATCCTTGAGGCAGTGAGAGACATCGCCGACTTCGGCCAGTACCTGATCCGGGCGCTGATCTACCGGGCCGTCACCGACTCGCTAGTGGGCGGGACCGATGAGGTCACGGCTGGCAGCGACGATCCCTGGTCACCAGCCGTCGACCTGGCGTGCCAGCTAGCTGCCGTCAACCGCTGAAGACAGCTGTACATACGCCGGCCGACTGTGGAAGGACAGCGCTATGCAACGAAAGGCCATCATCTTTCATGGCACGGGCGGGCGGCCTGAGTACTGCTGGTACCCGTGGCTGGGTCAGCGACTGACGGAGCGCGGGTACGCCGTCGAGCTACCGCACTATCCCGGCCTCAACATCGAGCCGATCGCCACTTTCCTGCCGAAGGTGCTGGCGAGCCACGACTTCGACGAGCACACGGTGCTCGTCGGCCACTCCGGCGGCGCAGCGCTGCTTCTGGCCGTCCTCGAGCGCATCGACGCCACCGTTTCTCAGGCCATCCTCGTCGCCGGGTACTGCACCCAGCCCAACACCGAGGATGAACCCGTTCTGCAGGGAGATTATGACTGGGCGGCGATAAAAGCCCACGTCCGCGAGCTGTACTTCATCAACTCCCGGCACGATCCGTACGGCTGCGATGACACCCAGGGACGCTCCATGTTCGAGCGCCTAGGCGGCACCCAGATTGTCCGCGATGACGGGCACTTCGGTGGCGACCAGCCTTACGAGACCTTCGAACTGCTCGACAGGCTCATCACCTAGAATCGCGACCTCGACAGCTGCGGCGGCGATCAGCACCAGGTAGCCCGTTCCGTTTTTCATGTCATCCATTGGCGGCCGTCGATAAGTTCGCGCGCTGCATCGAGGTGACCGGCGTGGCAGGCCGTCTCGGTGATGACGTGCAGCATGACTGCGCGGAAGTCCGGCAGTCTCCAGTCCGGCCAGATCTCCACCGGCCAGATGGCCGGAGGCTTGCTGAGGGGCGTGGCTGCGATGACGGCGTCGGCGAATTCGATCTCCCGCCGATACGCGTCGAGCACAGCCGCGGCGGTGAGGTCCGCTGGCACCCGCCAGGCGGCCTCGGCTTCCTCGTCAGAGGTGCTGACGTACGCGGGCTCACCGGCGACGATGCCACGGAACCAGAACCGCTCGACGCTGATCGTCAGATGCTGCACCAGGCCAAGGCAGCTCCAGCCGGACGGCAGTACCGCTTGGCGAAGCTGGTCCTCCGTCAGACCGTCCAGGATGCCGAGCACGTGGTTGCGCTGGCCCGTCAGGGACGACAGGAGGGCGCTGGTTTCTGGCTGCGGCCGTGCCTCACCGCACTGCTGGTCGAGTCTCTCCAGCGTGGTGGTCATGCTGTCCACCCAGCGATCGCCGTTGCGTACGGCGCGGCGCAGCCAGTCAGGCGCCTGGCCGCAGTCGTATATCTCAGTCACGACCGTTGCGCACGGGCCGACGGGCTTGAGGTCATAGATCCACCGATGCCGGCCGCGGTCGCCGATCTCAGCCTGATCCTCGGCCCGCGAGGCAGCACTGAGGACCGGTTCCCAGCCGATCCGGCGATTGCGCTCGTACTCCACGACGTGATTGGTGATCTCATAATCACCCATCTCGTCGTTGTGCATGCTCATGACGAATGTGTCCCCGACACGGCCGATGGGCGAGCCGCTCACGGCGCGCCTGAGCATGCCAGAGCCGTCAATCTCCGGGTGCCTGGCCGGGTCAGCAAGGACCGCGAATAGCTCCTCCGAAGCGGCATTAATCGTCCTGGTCACTGAGACTGCCTGGCAGCTGGTTGTCGTCATTGCTTCCTCCCTGGTCCGTCTTCGCCACCACGACGAACAGGCGCCACCTGGATGGACAGCGCCTTCGGAACCCAGCGCCGGTTGCTGATCTTGGGGTGATTTCACCGGATCGCCGCTACGCCCTGCAGGCCCGTGCCACTATGCGACGATGATCCCGGTGCCGTCACACGTGACCATGCGAGCCGCGCGGGCCGGCGCGGTCGCCGCCCTGATCGCGATCACTGCTGCCAGCAGCGGCTGCTCCGCCGGAGCCAACGCGGCCTCTGCCTCGCACCAGGCCCCCAGTGCTTCGACCCGTAGTGCTTCGACCCGCAGCGTCGCGGCCCGGCACTCGGCGCGGCCGAGTCCGTCGCCGTCGGCCCAGCCCTCATCCGCCGTGCCGTCCGGGTCCGCTCCGCCCGCTGTCAGCGCCGTTACGGGGACCACGGTGGAGGGCGCACCCAACTGCCCGATGTTCCCTGCTGACAATGTGTGGAACACCAACGTCTCCGAACTGCCAGTGGACTCACACAGCGCTGCCTGGATGCAGAGCATGGATTCGTCGTCGACGTACTTGCACCCTGACTTCGGGCCCGATCCCGGCGGCTACCCGTACGGCATCCCGTTCACGGTCGTCACCAGCGCGCACCCGACGGTGCAGCTCACGTTCCAGTACGCAGGTGAGAGCGACCCCGGCGGCTATCCGTTCGGGCCGGACACTCCTATCGAAGGCGGCGCGGGCGCTAGCGGCGACCGGCACGCGATCATGGTCGACTCCTCGACCTGCACGCTGTACGAGCTGTACGACGCCCAGTACAGCGCGAGCGCCTCGACCGCGGGCTCGGGCGCGATCTGGCAGCTGACGTCCAACGCGCTCCGCCCGGCCGGATGGACGTCGGCCGACGCGGCCGGACTGCCGATCCTGCCTGGCCTGCTTGATTACGCCCAGGTCGAATCAGCTGTGGCGAGCGGCCGGCCTATCACGCATGCGATCCGGTTCACGGCGGACGCGACGGCGGCAGCGTATCTGTGGCCGGCCAGGCACGAGGCAGGCTCAGGGTCGATGTCGACGCTGCCGCCCATGGGCGCGAGGTTCCGCCTCAAGGCGGGCTTCGACGTCGGGGCGTTCTGCGCACCGTCGCAGCCCTACTGCGCCGGTGCCCAGGCCGTGCTCACGGAGATGCAGGACTACGGCCTGATCCTCGCCGACAACGGCAGTAACTGGTACTTCCAGGGCAGCGCGTATCCGCAGTGGCCGGACGCGCTCGTGTCCCTGCTGAAGCAGATTCCGGCCAGCGCCTTCGAGGCGGTAGACGAGTCGTGCCTGATGGTGAGCAGCAATTCGGGGGAGGCGCAAGCGAAGCCCGGCTGCCCTGTCGGCTGACCCGGCGCGGGGTCTGCGAGGGACGCGGAGGGACGCGCCGATCGAACGGTGGTTCCAGGAGATAATCGACCGTGCTCAGCCCCGCTCTCGAGGCTCTCGACTCATCCGGCATCGCCTACCGGGTCATCCGGCATGGGCCGGTGGGCAGTCTGGCCGAGGCCGCGCACGCCCGCGGCGTCGAGCCTGCCGATGTGGTGAAAACGATGGTGGTGCGGCGCGGCGAGGGCGACTACGTCTTCGTGCTCGTGCCCGGCGACCGAGCCATCTCCTGGCCCAAACTGCGCGCCCTGCTCGGCGTTAGCCGCCTGTCCATGCCCGACGCCGCAGTCGCCAGCGAGGTCACCGGCTATGAGCGCGGCACGATTACACCGCTCGGGTCTACGACGGCATGGCCGGTCATCGCCGACGAGCACGTACTCGGCAGAGAGATCACCCTGGGTGCCGGTGAGCACGGCGTGGCAGTGGCGATGCGCGCCGAGGACGTGCTGGCAGCGCTCAGCGCTACGGTGGCCGATGTGACCGAACCCGAGGACACGCACCAGCGTCCCGGCCGCCCGGACCAGGAAAAGCTGTTATCCGGCCCCTACGAAGTCAGCGGACTCCCGCCTGGCCCGGAAGGCCGCGGCCTTAACCCGGCTCTGGCACGAAGCCGAGCAGAACCGCCGGACGCCGTTGCGGGAGGCATCGACGTAGACGCGATCACAGCGCGGCGCGACACAGACGCCAAGCCGGCCGGCCAGCTCGCTGCCGATCGCGAGGGCCAGTGCGGTCGCGCAGCCGGCAGCCCAGCCGACTCCGTAGGTGTCGCTGGCGCCGTGGAAATGCACTTGCCAGGGCTCGCCAGGCACACGGTCTAGCTGCGGCCGAGCCCCGGTCTCACGCAGCATCCGGTTGATCGCTGCAGCAGCCTCGTCAGCCCGGTCGTCTTCCATGTCCTCGAAAACCCGGCGCATCTCCCTGGCCGCCGTCGCCAGGTACTCGGCACTGACCGCAGGCAGGTCGGCAGGCACGGTCGCCCGGCCGCCGGACGGCAGTGCCGCCACCACCGCCCTGGCCAGCGCCGCACCAGACGGCGCGGTGTATGGCTTCCCGCGCCGCTCACCGTCGGTTAGGTCGTTCACCAGGGACGCTGATGCTTCCAGCAGCACCTGGATGTGACTATCGAAAAGCACTTGACTGGTCACCTCCTCCGCCCTAATCTACGTAACTGACGATACCAGTTTTGCTGGTCACTTCGATGCTTGGGATTCATGACGATCATGGCGGCGCGGCGGCAGGTGGAGCTTCCGCGGACTGTGCGAGTCCTGGCCGGCGCCCGGGCGGTCAATCAGCTCGGCGCCTTCTCACTGGCGTTCCTCACCGTCATGATGTGCAGGGTCCTGGGCGCCAGCCTGGCGACCGCGGGAGCCGTCTCAGCCCTGTTCGGCCTGGCGACGATCCCGAGCAGGCTGATCGGCGGGCGGCTCGCTGACCGGCTGGGCCAGCGCCGCACGGTTCTGACGGGACTGATCGGATGCGCGGCGGCCCAGCTCGGTATCGCGGCCGCACCAGACCTGACCGTGGCGGCAGTGTGCGCGGTGCTGCTCGGCCTGGCCTTCGAGCTCTACGAGCCACCGAGTCAGGCGATGATCGCCGACGCGACCGAGCCTGCGCAGCGCACGCACGCGTACGCCCTGCTGACCACCGCCTTGGCCGCCGGCAATATGGGCGCTGGCCTGATCGCGGACGCGGTCGGGCACTCCGGACTGCGGTGGCTCTTTGTCCTTGACGCTGCATCCTGCCTGGCCTGTGCACTGATCGTCCGGCTGGCGCTGCCAGCCGGGGACCGGCGACCGGCGAGCAAACCACAACCGACCAGCCCCGATGAAGGCCCGGCGGTCGACGTCGGCGTGTCGCCATGGCGCGACCCGAGGCTGCTGGCGATGACCGCCGCCGGCACAGTGTTCGCGCTCGTCTACATGCTGATCCTCGTGGGGCTGCCGCTATCTCTGTCGGCCCGCGGCCTTAATCCGGCAAACGCCGGGCTCGTGATGGCCACCGCCACCCTGATGCTCGTCGTGACGCGCCCGATGTTGCGAATACGGCTGGTCGCCCGGTTGTCAGGCCAGCTTGCGTGCGGAACCGGATTCGCCCTCATGGCGGCAGGCCTGGCCGGATACGCGAGCGCGCATTCGCTGGCCGGGCTACTCGCGCCGACGGCCATCTGGAGCGTCGGCAACCTTCTGCTATCGGGTCGCGCGTTCGCGATTGTGACCGCGCTCGCGCCGCCCGGGGGCGCCGCACGATATCTCGCCGTCTATGGGCTCAGCTGGGGGGTCGCGACCGTGGCTGCGCCGGTACTCGCGACACAGGTAATCGGGTCCCTCGGCCCCGCGGCCTTGTGGTCCGGCTGTGCGGTACTCTGCGCCGCCATGAGCTGCGGGCAGCCAGCGCTGATGCGCGCCATTACGCGCCACTCACCGGTTCCTGCCAGTGCGCCGCCTCTCGTGTCGACGTCTCACTGAGTCTGAACCGCCCTTCGAGTCCGCCACAGAGGCTTGCCCTGTCGGTCTGCGTCTCGTCAAGTGATCTGCTCCCGGCTGTCGTCATGAATATGGGTGCCGCTGGCCGGCTCCTGAGTCGCGTCAAGATCGGCTTTGGTAAGCACCGCCCGAACGGTGATTCCGCCTGCTGGCAGCAGGCTCTGGCCAGGCGCAGACCGGTCGATTGCGCAGATGACTGTGGTGACTGTCGCGCCGAGGTGCCGGAGCGCCGACGCCGCGGCGATCACCGCGCCTCCGGTGGTGATGACGTCTTCGATCAGAACGACGTGCTCTCCGGCGGGATCGTCGCCCTCTGCGAGCTTGCGCGTGCCGTACTCCTTGGCCTGCTTGCGGACGAACAAGGCGGGCAGCCCGGTCAGCTGGCTGAGCATGGCCGCTATCGGCACGCCACCCAGTTCCAGGCCGCCCAGCACTTGGGCGTCCGGCGGCACTAGGCCGGTCATCTGCTCGGCAACCCGGCGGAGCAGTAGCGGATCGGCCTCGAACAGGTACTTGTCGAAGTATTCGTCCGCGATCTGGCCGGAGCGCAGCACGAAGCTGCCGTGCAGCCGGCAGCGTGCATTAATGTCGCGGGCAAGCTGAATCATCTGCGCGTCGGCCATGCCTCGATCCTGGCCTACGGTAGCTGTCTGGAGCCGGCCGGGTCATGCCGGATCTAATGCGGGGTGGAGAAGGCCGGGTTGTACTGGCGGACCCAGACGATAGTGTCGCGGGCCGTGTCCTCGAAGGGTCGCGGACGGAAACCGGCCGCACCGCCGAGGATGAGCAGGCGCATGGGGACTCCCAATAATGCTCGGCGGGCACCAGCCTTCGTAGCGCATGATGTCGCAGTGATCGTCCAGGCGGAATCGGATTTGCCGGACTGGCTGACCGGCCCCCAGGGCCCGCTGGGCCCTGACGCGGTGTTCGTTCGCGGGGAGCTGCTGCGGTGCTGGGGGTTGTCGGAGGTGTGGAGGCTGCAGCTCGGCGGCCCTGAACCTCGTTCAGTGATCGTCAAGCGAGGCACCGGTGAGATGGCCGAGGAGGCGCGCCGTTACCGGGAGCTAGTGGTGCCGCTGGGGATTGCCGCGCCCAGGCTGCTGACCACGCGAGGCGGGGATGACGGTCAGCCCGTCGTTCTGGTCCTGCAGGACGTCGGGTCCAGCACGCTGGAGCAGCGACCGACGGCCGCAGGGTATGAGATGGCGGTTCGCACACTGTCCAAGACCCGGGCTGTCGCCGCACAGCGCCTGGCGCGAGACCCCGCGATCGGGATGAGGCTGCGCCGGACTGTCGATGACTTCGCCGAAACCGCACACCGGGCCGCAGTCGGTCTGGCCGAGCTGCGGCCGGACCTGGCTGAAGCGCTGGACGGCCCGGCAAAGGTGCTGACTCACCGGCTGGACCAACTCTCGGGACAGCCCGACACCATCGTGCACGGCGATTTCCAGGGCAAGAACCTGATCCACGGCGCCGAGGGCTCAATTGTCCCTGTCGACTGGCCCGGCGCATATGTGCATCCGAATCTGGGGGACCTCTACCTCCTGCTGCGAGAGGCACGCCACCACGAGCGCATCCTGAAAATCGACGCGAATGGCCTGATCAATGTCTTCGCTCGGGAAGCCGAGA
>DATHPF010000059.1:0-16493 GCA_035484155.1 Streptosporangiaceae bacterium | reverse complement strand
GACACGATCGCGTCGGAACTGGGCATCTCGATCACTTTCAGGGCGGCGCGTGGGGACCCGTACACCGAGATCTGCCGCGTCGCCGACGAGGTCCGCGCAGACGCGATTGTGGTGGGAGCGTCGGCGCACGCCGGGCACCGGTTCGTCGGATCACTGGCCGTGCGGCTGGTGCGGGCCGGCAAGTGGCCCGTCACCGTCGTGCCGTGAGCGTTGGCGGGCGGCTATAGCTGGCCCAAGCCGACGTCGGACTACTCCTTGCTGGGCGCTCGCCTTCAGGGCTACCGGCCCGGCCGTTGAGCGATCAGGGCGTCGACGAGCGCCGGGACTGCCTCGCTGATGGGGTGCCGGATCGTGGCGGTCGCGATCTCGTCGTAGGGCGTGGGATCGCGGTTGACAATCACTAGGGGGGCGCCGCCCCGCACCGCCACCGCACACAGTGATGCGGCGGGCTCGACGGTCAGCGTGCTGCCGATCGCGAGGAACAGGTCGGCGGCTTGCGCTGCGCCGGCCGCCCGGGACAGGACGCCGGCGTCCAGCGACTGGCCGAACATGACGGTGGCCGACTTCAGGATGCCGCCGCAATCGGCACACGGCGGGTCTGCCTCGCCGGCTCGAACCCTGGTCAGGGCGTCCGACATTGCGGTCCGCGCGTTGCAGCTGACGCAGACGACCGCGTACATGGTGCCGTGCAGTTCGAGTACTTCGTCGGCGGCGAGGCCGGCGCGCTGGTGCAGACCGTCGATGTTCTGCGTGATGACCTGGGTGCCGATACCGCTAGTGGCCAGCCGCGCCAGCGCCAGGTGCGCAGCGTTGGGCTCGGCCGCCCAGGCAGGATGCGCGAGTCGGGCTTGCCACGACCGCTGCCGGACCGCCTGATCCGCGACGTAGACCTGGTAGGTCGACATCTTCTCGGCGGCGGGATCACGTGTCCACAAGCCCGCGGGACCCCGGAAGTCCGGGATCCCGGAGTCTGTCGAGATGCCCGCACCCGTGAGAACTGCCACGCGGCTGACGTGGCTGGTCCAGCTGGCGAGGAGTGCGGTCCAGTCAACGCCTGCGCCGGGCGCTTCGGCTGCTGTCACCCGCCCAGACCCCCTAGGAGTGACGTCGGCTTTCGATCCTGACTGTACTGGACGGGTCCGGGTCCGGGTCGACTCGAGATCGCAATTTGGATTAAAGGCAGTATTGGTGACGAATAGGCGTCGCTCGGGGCGCCGGGATCGGCGCCAGAGGCGCCGGGATGGCCGCCGACGACGACATTTCCCGCAGGACGTGCAGCTGAGCCCCTGCATTGTCCGTTTTGCGCGCACGTTTGCCGGGAAACGGCGACCGGCCGCAGCGCAAATGTAGCGAATCAGGCGCCGCTGTCGCGCACGCACGCCGGCCCGCAGAGCTAATGCTGGCCGCATCTTGCGGCCAACTAGTTGGCTGTGCAAAGCTAACGGCAGTCCAAAGCACGAGGCGGGGACAATGACTGATGGGACTGACGGGCCGGCATCACGCGGCGCAGAAGGTCAGCGAGAGGGCGAGCCCAAGCCGGATGACGGCGCTGCTGGCGGCGCGCATGGCGGCGGGGCTGAAGGCGACGGCGAACCTGCAGGCGTTGCCGAAGATCACGGGGCGTACGCGGTAGCCACGCCCGAGCAGCTGCTCAGTCAGGCTCGCTCGGTCCGCCGGGATGCGAGGCGCGCGCGGCACGCTTACTGGTTCCCGTTGGTGCTGTTCGGCTTGCTCACATGCGCGTCGGTGCCGTTCTACATCCGGAACGTCCCGTTCGTGGACGAGTTCTATCGCAGTCGGCACGCTGGTTTCGCGTTCCTCCAGAGCCAGTATCTCGGCGGGTTCGCATTCAGCACCGGCGCCGGGATTGCGTACTACTGGCTGGCGGCGATTCTGGTCGGTCTCGCCGCGACTGCGGTCTGGTACCGGCTGCGCGGCAATCGGGTCGGGCTACGGACGCCGTCGCGCGGATTCATCATCACCGGACTCATGCTGGTTGTCCTCGCCCTTCTCATCCCGGTGCTAGCGAGCTTGCCAGGGCTGGGCCAGCTCGTGATCCTGATGCCTGGCGATCTGCTAATCCGAGGGACGTTCCCGCTGGTCCTGATCGGCATCGGGCTGTGTGCCCTGGCCTGGGCCGAGCGGAGTATCGCGCTTACTGTGATCGCAGCCGGCTACCTAGCCGTGTCTTTTGTCGCGAGTCTGTACGACATCGAGAACGTCTTCTATGACCTGGGCTGGAACCTCAACCAGACGGCTAGCCGCCTGCCGAACGTGGTGCTGCCCGCCCTGGTGCTCTTGCTGTCGGGGGCGGGCGCCTGGGTGGTGCAGCGCCGCCGACGGCCGCGCCCGGCCGAGCCGCCCGAGGCTGGACTCGCGTCCACAACTGCGCAGCCGTCGTGACCGACCATCCGACCAACGGGCTGGACGAGGTCGTCCACCAGCGACACCGGCTGGGGATCCTGACCATCACGGCCGAGGCGAGGCGGGCTGAGTTCGGCTACTTGCGTGAGGCGCTCGACCTGACCCCTGGCAATCTGTCCCGGCATCTCACCGTGCTGGAAAGAGCAGGCATGGTCGAGGTCGAGAAGGGCTACGAAGGCCGCCGCCCCCGTACCTGGGTCAGCATCACCCGCAAGGGCCGGTCAGCCCTGGCCGCGGAACTTGACGCGCTGACCAAGCTTGTCCGTGGACATAAGGCCGTGACGGAACCGTCGGCTCCGAGTTAGTACCCGCGTCGCCGGTTTGGTACGGGAATGGCTCCGCTGCATGACGCCGGCCGTTAGCGCAGAACGGCAAGCCTAACGGATATCAGTTTGGCTACGAATGGAGTCGGCCCTTGCGCTAGCGCCAACCTGTCGTGAATCTTGGTTCATCGCCCGACCGGGTTGCGCATCCTAGCGAGGACCATGCATGGTGAATGAGAATTCATCCGGGCCAGTCGGACAGCCCGCCGGGGTAGCAGACGGCAGTCTGCTCGTGCGCGGAGTTACCGTCCAATTTGGCGGACTGACAGCTCTGGACGACGTCTCGCTGACCGCCGGGCCGCGCCAGGTGACAGGCATCATCGGCCCGAACGGAGCCGGCAAGACGACGCTGCTCAACGTGCTCTGCGGTTTCGTCAAGCCTGATGCGGGCCAGATCCAGTTCGACGGGCGCGAGCTGACCAAGATTCGGCCGCACCGGCTGGCCCGGCTGGGAATCGCCCGCACGCTGCAGAGCATCGGCCTGTTCGGCGGGTTATCGGTCATCGAGAACGTCATGGTCGGCGCGACGTCGAAGGCCCGAGCTGGCTTCTGGTCCGCGCTGCTGGGCCTGCCCCGGTCGGACCGGGACGAGCGGCGGCTGCGGGACCAGGCCATGCAGGCGCTGGACCGGGTCGGCATCGCGGACCTGGCCGATAGTTTGCCTGGCGCGCTGCCGCACGGACCGCGCAAGCGCGTCGCCTTAGCCCGTGCGCTGGTGGCACAGCCCAGGCTGCTGCTGCTTGACGAGCCGGCCAGCGGCCTGTCGGAGAGCGAGCTGCCGGAGCTTGGAGAGCTGATGACCAAGTTGGCCGAGGACACCAGCGTGGTGGTGATCGAGCACCGGATGGACCTGATGATGTCGGTCTGCAACACGATCTTCGTGCTGGATTTCGGAAAGGTCATCGCTGCGGGCGCGCCGGAGCAGGTGCAGTCGGACCCGGCCGTCACTGCTGCCTATCTCGGTGCTGAGGTCCGCGCCCAGGAAAATAGCGACCTGCTCAGTGCTGCCGAACATGAGCCGGCCGCACAGGATGGGCCGGCTGCCGAAGATGGATCGGCCGCCGATGAGTGAGGCAGCCACCCTCGCCACAGAGGACATCGTCGCCGGATACGGCGGGGCTCCGGTGCTGCAAGGAGTGTCGGTCCTGGCCGCTGCCGGGACGATCACCGCCGTGCTGGGCGCAAATGGCGCGGGCAAGACAACGCTGCTCCGCACGATCGGCGGCGTCGTGCGGCCGACCAAGGGCCGGGTCCTGCTGGACGGCGTGAACCTGGCCCGCCGGCACCCCGAGGACGTGGCCAGGGCTGGCGTGGCGCACGTGCCCGAAGGCCAGGGCGTCATTACCGAGCTCACGGTCGAGGAGAACCTGCGCCTCGGCGCGTTAGTGCAGTCCAGCGCCCGGCGCGCGGCGGCGCTCGCCGATGCGTATCAGCGCTTCCCGGTGCTCGCCGACCGGCGGCGGCGCGCGGCCGGAACGCTGTCCGGCGGCGAGCGGCAGATCCTGGTGATCGCCCGAGCCCTGATGGCGGCGCCGCGGGTGCTGCTCCTCGATGAACCGTCCCTCGGGCTCGCGCCGAAGATCGTTGCCCAGGTGATGGACCTGGTCAGAAGGCTGCGCGACGAGACGGGCCTGACAGTACTGCTCGTCGAGCAGAACGCCAGAAGCGCGCTAGACATCGCCGACAAGGGCATCGTGCTCAACCTCGGCAACGTCGTCGCCGAGGCCGATGCGTCGGCTCTTGCTGCTGACGAGGCACTGCGCCGTCACTATCTGGGATTTTGAGGGAAGGCGAGACATGCAGGAGTTCATCGAGTTCACGCTCGAGGGGATCAGCTCCGGCCTGATCTATGCCGCGATTGCGCTGTCGCTGGTGCTGATCTGGCGTGGCACCAGGATCCTGAATTACGCACAGGGCGGCATGGCGATGTTCTGCGCCTATGTAGCGCTCGAGGTCATCTACCGCACCGGGAATTACTGGCTGGGCTTCGGCGCGGCGCTGGCGGCGGGCCTACTGCTGGGCGCGGTACTAGAGCGGACCATCGTCCGGCCGGTGACCGGCAGACCGCCGCTGAACGCGGTGATCGTGACGATCGGGCTGCTGATCTTGCTGGAGGGCCTGGCCGGGATTATCTACGGCAGCAGCTTCCGCTCGTTCCCGACCGCCTACTCGATCGACGGACTGAGCATCGGCTCGGTGGCGCTGGGGATCACGCGCAATGACCTGTTCACGGCCGGTGCCGTGCTCGCCGCTGCGCTGGTGCTGGCGGCCGTATTCCAGTTCACGTCCGTCGGCCTGCGAATGCGTGCCACGGCGTTCAGTCCAGGCGTCGCCCGGCTGCTCGGCGTCCGGGTCGGCCGGATGCGCACCCTTGGCTGGGCCCTGGCCGGATTGCTGGGTGCGCTGGCCGGCATGCTCGTCACGCCCTCCACCCTGCTGTACCCGAACAGCATGGACGCGATCTTCGTGCTGGGCTTCACCGCAGCGGTGATCGGCGGCCTGGAAAGCCCGGTCGGCGCGGTCGTCGGCGGGCTGCTGCTCGGGGTCGTGCTCAGCTACGTGGGCGGCTACCTGGGCAGTCAGCTCGTGCAGATCTTCGGCCTGGCCGCGCTCATTCTCGTCCTGATGATCAGGCCGTCCGGCCTGTTCTCCGCTACCGCCACCCGGCAGGTGTGACCGTGACGCTGGCTAAGCACCTGGGCGCGGCGGTACTCGCCGCCATCGTCTTGGTGACTCTCTCCGACACGCTCGGCCAGTTCCGGCAGTACCAGATGGCGGAGGTAGCTGCCTGGGTCATCGCGGTAGCTGGCCTGTCGATCCTGGTGGGGCTGAGCGGGCAGCTGTCGGTCGGCAACGGCGCCTTCATGGCGGTCGGTGCCTATTCGAGCGCACTGCTGCTGATGCATCTGCACTGGGCAATCGAGCTGATCTTCGTGGCCAGCGTGGTGATCGCCGCTGCCGCGGGCGCCGTCTTCGGCGTCGCCGCTGCCCGGCTTCGCGGTCCCTACCTGGCCGGCGCGACGCTGATGCTCGCGGTCGCCGTCCCGTTCGTGGCAGTGGCCTGGCCTGGCGTCTTCGGCGGGGACCAGGGCCTGGACGTCCTGGTCACGGTCCCCGGGTTCCTCGGCGCCTCGTTCCCGTTCACCCGCTGGCTTGCGTGGCTGACGTGCGCGTTCGCTTTGGTCGGGCTGGTCTTGCTGGCGAATCTTGCGCACAGCAGGGTCGGCCGCAGCTGGCGGGCGCTTCGCGACGATGAGGTGGCGGCGTCCCTGGCCGGCCTGAACGTCGCCAGGCTGCAGGTACTGGCGTTCGTCGTCAGCGCGGCGTGCGCCGGGCTCGGTGGCGCGCTGCTCGCTACCTGGGCTGCCAGCGCAAACCCAGGCGAGTTCTCGCTCACGCTGTCGATAGGCCTGCTGACCGCGGTGGTACTGGGCGGTCTGGGCAGCCTGGCCGGGGCCGTCTGGGGAAGCCTGGTGCTCGTCCTGGTGCCGAGCTACCTGACGAATCTCGGTGCCAGCCACGGCCTGTCCAGCGGGGCCAGCGCGAGCGTTCCGATCGCCATCTACGGGGTCGTCCTGATCGTCGTCATGCTCCTGTTCCCCGCAGGCATCCAGGGCGGTATCCGCCGCTTCCTCGGGCTCGCCGCGCCCACCACGGCAGGTCCGCTCAGTACATGGCGCCGGCATCGGCCGGCGAGCAAACAGCAACCAGAGGAAGGCACGTCATGAACAGATCACACCGGGCGAAGGTGGCCACGGTTGCCGCCGTTGCCGCCACGGCATTAGTGGTCGCTGCCTGCGGATCAGGCGGCGGCTCCTCGTCCAAGTCCGCCGCGCTGACGGCCTCAGCGCCAGGTGTCACGGCCAAGCAGATCCTCATTGGCAGCCACCAGCCGCTGACCGGCATCGCGGCGCCGGGCTACGACGAGATCGCGCCGGCCGCCAACGCCTACTTCCAGTACGTCAACGCGCACGGCGGCATCTACGGCCGCAAGATCGTCTACAAGTACCTCAATGACCAGTACAACCCGTCCATCACCACGACAGTGGTGCACCAGCTCGTGCTGCAGGACAACGTCTACGCGATCTTCAACGGACTCGGCACTCCGACCCACCTGGCGGTCGCGCCGTTCCTGAACTCCGAGAAGGTGCCCGACGTCTTCGTCGCGTCCGGCTGCGAGTGCTGGAACGCCACCTCGACCCTGCCGTGGACCACCGGCTGGCAGCTCGACTACATCCGCGAGGGCAAGATCCTCGGGCACTACATCGAGCAGCACTTCAAGACCGACAAGATCGCCTTCTTTGCCCAGGACGACGAGTTCGGCGGGGACGGCGTCAAGGGCCTCGAGGACGAGATCCCGGCCAGCCAGATCGTCGCCAAGGAGACCTACGACCCGTCCAACGTCAAGATCGGTCCTCAGGTCGCCGCGCTGAAGGCCTCTGGTGCGCAGGTTGTCGTCTCGTTCAGCGTGCCAGCCTTCACGGCGCTGCTGAAGCTCAACATGCTCGGCCTGAGCTACAACCCCCAGCTCGTCGTCAGCGACGTCGGCTCCGACCCGATCACGCTGGCGGGCCTGCTCGTGTCCTTCGCGAAGCAGAGCGGCGCGACCGTATCCGGCAACGCTCTCACCCAGGGGATCATCACCGACGGATACCTGCCGTCGCTTGGTGACAGCAGCAACAGCTGGATCCAGCTGCTGAACAAGATTCACAGCCAGTACGACGCCAAGACGCCGCTGGACGGAAACGTGGCCTACGGCGTCGCGGTCGCCTACACCTTCGTGCAGGCGATGCTCAAGGCTGGCCGGAACCCGACCCGGCAGGACCTGCTGAACGCGATCAACGCAGGGCTCCCGCAGGGATTCTCGGTCGCGCCCTACGCCTACTCTGCGTCCAACCACAACGGCATCACCGGGGCGTTCATGGCCGAGATCGAGAACGGCGCGCTCAGCCCGATCGGTCCGGTCCTGGTCACCGATGATTCGGCATCCGGCGGGTTCAGCACCCCGTCGGCCCAGCCCGCAGCCCCGGCCAGCGGGATACCATCACCCTGACAACCACACGCAGGCCGGCCGCCCCGCGATCGCGCGGGCGGTCGGCCTGCGCGCGGCGGGCTCGTCCTGAGGGGTGGCTGTGGTAAGCGTTTCGGCTGGCCGGAAGTCAGGTGCCGGAGCTGACCGGCCGCCGGCCGAACGGCTCCTGGTCGCCGCAGAGCGCCTGTTCGGCGAGCACAGTTACCGGCGTACCACGGTCGCGGACATCTGCGCCGCGGCGGGCATGGCGACCGGGAGCTTCTACGCTCACTTCGGATCCAAGTCCGATATTTTTGTCGCCGTCATCCGGCGGATCAATGCCGACCTCCGGCAGGCCATGGCAGCAGCCTTGCGGACAGCCGCGAACGACCAGCGGGCCACGGAACGGGCGGGATTCCGGGCCTACTTCGACCTCATGTCGCAGCGCCCCTGGATCTACCGGATCGTGCGAGAAGCCGAGTTCCTGGCTCCTGGCGAGTTCCGCGCGTACTACGAGCGCCTGGTCCGCGGATACGCGCGAGGCGTGCGGGCAGCTCAGCTGGCCGGGGAAGTAGACGCCCGATACGACCCCGAGGTCATCGCCTATATCTACACCGGGATCGGCCACTTCGTCGGCATGCGCTGGGCCGAATGGACGGCCGGCGGCCGGGTGCCCGATGACGTGTTCGACGATCTGATGACTGTGCTCGCGCGCGGCCTACCGCCGGTCAGCACTCCGGCTGAGCTTCCGGCTTACGACGGCCAGCCAGCTGCCACGCTACCGGCAGCAAACCGGCGGCGATGGCGGCCTTGATGGCGTCGCCGATCACAAACGGCGTGAATCCCTCCGCCAGGGCCGCGCCCGTGCTCAGGTGCAGGTCAAACCCGAGCCAGGTTACGCCGAAGGCATAGATGATGATCTCGCCGACGATCATCGCTGGCACTGACCCCAGAACTGACCGGTCGACGCCGCGCTCGGCCAGGTAACCGCACGCAGCGGCGGCGAAGAAGAAGCCGACGATGTACCCGAACGACGCCCCAACGTAGCCCGATGTCGCGCTGGCGAACCACGGCACCCCGGCCACCCCGGCGACCGCGTACAGAGCCATCGCGGCGGCAGCCCGGCGCCAGCCGAGCGCGGTGCCCGCCAGTAGCACGCCCAGCGTCTGGCCGGTGATGGGCACTGGCGTGAACGACAGGTGGATCGAGATCTGCGCCAGCGCGCCGACGAACCCGGCAGCGCCGGCGACGAGGAGCACGTCCCGGACGGCGTGGGCGACCCGGCCCCGGCCCTGCGCGATCAGGTCACCGAGTACCAGCGGCCGCGGGCGGGCAATCGCAACTGACGACATGAACGCGAGTCTCCTCGAGGGCGGGCCGCGGGGGTACGGCCGGACGAGCAGGGACCATACCACGGCGCCTGCGAGCGACATCCGAGCCGCCGGGTATCGTGCGGCCGTGAGCTCGATGGGGTCGATTCGGCGACAGCCCGGTGCGGGTCAGGCGCCGCCCGCGCACGAAACCGCAGGTGCGGCCACTACCGTGGACTTCCTGCACGGAGATTGGAACGTGGTGCGTCACATCTCCGACCATCTGACTGGCGCGGTCGGCGAATTCCGCGGAGAAGCCAGCTTCACCCGCGCCGGATCGGACCTGACCTACCGCGAGGTCGGCGAACTGCGGTTCGGCGGGCACCGCGGGCCTGCCAGTCGCAGCCTGCTGTACCGGGAACTGGCAGACGGCAGCGCAGACGTCCGGTTCGCCGACGGCCGCGAGTTCTACCGGCTCGACCTGCGATCGGGGACCTGCTCGGCGGAGCACCCGTGCAGGGCTGACCAGTACCGGGTCACCGTCACTCGGCTGAGTCCGGACAGCTTCGCCGAGACCTGGCGAGTCACCGGTCCGGCCAAGGACTACGAGCTCGCGACCACGTACACGAGGACGGGCGGTCGGGAGTGAGCGGCGAGGCGTACGACGGCACCATCCCGCGGCTCCTGGCGGCCGCCGCCGACCGGGACGCCGACGGCGTCTGGGTGCGCAGCGATCACGGCACCCTGACCTTCGCGGGAGCCGTGGCTGCGGTCGGACTGACGGCCGACGCATTGCGCGCTGCCGGGGTGTGCCGGGGCGACCTGGTCATGCTCACGGCCAGCACGACGCCGCCGTACCTGCTGTGCTGGCTCGCGGTCACGACGATGGGTGCGATCGCGGTAGCGGTCAACCCGCGGTCCTCGGCCGCCGAGCTCGCCGGGCTGATCGGCCAGGTCAGCCCGAAGCTCCTGGTCACCGATCAGGGGCTGCGAGAGCTTGTCGCGGCTGCGCGGAGCGACCGCGAACGGGGGAGCGCAGGTGAGCCGGGGACGACCCCGTTCCCACCGGAAGTTGATGTTGCGGCGATCGTGCCGGCGGAGTGGAGCGATCAGGCCGCGATGGCCAGCGCGGCGCGGCACGTGGCGCTGCCCGACGCCGGGATCGGACCGGACGACGTCGCCGTGCTGATCCCGACCTCGGGCACGACGGGCCGGTCGAAGCTGGTCATGCAGACGCACCGGGCGTACGCGATGGCGGGCGAGGGATTCCCGTTCTGGATGGAGCTGACCGCGGCCGACCGGATGCTGACGACGCTGCCGCTGTTCCATGTGAACGCGCCGGCCTACTCCGTCATGGGCTCGCTGGCGTGCGGCGCCGGGCTGGTGCTGGCGGAGCGGTTCTCGGCGAGCACGTTCCTGGAGACGGCCCGGCGGCACGGGGCGACCGAGTTCAACGCCATTGGCGCCATGCTGGAGATCCTGATGCGCCAGCCGTCGCGTGCTGACGACGCCGACACGCCGCTGCGGCTGTGCTACACCGGACCAGCGCCGGAGCGGGACCGGCAGCTGGAGATCGAGCAGCGGTTCGGCCTGCGAATTGTGGTCGGGTACGCCATGTCGGAATCGCCGTACGGGCTGATCTGGCCGCACGGCAGCCGTCCGTACGGGACGCTCGGGACAGCGCGGCAGCATCCTGATCTCGGCGTCGTCAACGAGGCGCGGGTCATTGGCGAGGCGGGCGCGGTTGTCACCGCAGGCGGGAGCGGTGAGCTCGAGCTGCGCAATCCCGTGCTGACGGCGGGCTACTGGGGCATGCCGGCCGAGTCGGCTGCGGTGATGGATGGCGACTGGCTGCGCACAGGGGACCTGGTGACGGCCAACGAGGACGGCACGTACACCTTCTTGTCCCGGGTCAAGGAAGTGATCAGGCGGCGCGGGGAGAACCTGTCGCCGCTGGAGGTGGAGGACGTACTCGACAGCCACCCGGCGGTGCTGGAGTCGGCCGTCGTGGGCGTTCCGTCGGAGCTGTCCGAGGAAGATGTCAAGGCGTTCATCGTGCCGGCCAACGGGGCGGAGCTGGACTTCGCGGCGCTGCGGGAGTTCGCCGCCGCCCGGCTCGCGGCGTTCAAGGTACCGCGGTACTGGCAGCAGGTCAGCGAACTGCCGCGAACGCCGACCGCCCGGGTGGCCAAGCACCGGCTTCCCGACGGCCATCCGCCCGGCGAGTACGACGCGGCGGCGCCTGCCGATATCGCGCGACGCAATGAGGGAGAACTGTGACTGAGTATCCAACGTCGATCGGAACGTCGGACGCCACGACGATCACCCTGCTAGGTCACAATCTGGCCGAGGACCTGATGGGCAACGTCAGCTTCGGCGAGCTGGCGTTCTGGCTCGCCGCGCTGCGGCGGCCCACGGCCGGGGAGCTCAGGGTGTTCGAGTCGGTGCTAGTGGCGCTCGCCGACCACGGGTTCACGCCGTCGGCGATCGCGGCCAGGCTGACGCTGCTCGGTGCGCCGGAGTCCGTTCAGGGCGCGATGGCGGCAGGGCTGCTTGGTGGCGGGTCGCGGTACCTGGGCGTGACTGAGGACTGTGGCCGCTTCCTCGCGGACGCGCTGGCGGCGCACGAGGGCGACCTGCCCGATACTGACGCGGGCTGGGACGAGCTGGCCGCGGCGGCTGTCACTGCGCAGCGGGCGTCGGGCCGGCTGGTGCCTGGGCTCGGCCACCCGGTGCACAAAGACGGGGACCCGCGCACGCCGGTGATCTTCCGGATCGCGGCGGAGTCGGGGGTGCTGGGGCCGCACCTCAAGCTGTTTGCGGCGGTAGGGCGGGTGCACCCCGCGATCATCGGCCGAACCCTGCCGCTGAACGGGGCTGGGGTATGCGGCGCGGCCCTCGCCGACCTCGGCTTCCCGCCGGATCTCCTGCGCGGGTTCGCGCTACTGGCGCGTACCGCCGGGCTGCTCGGTCACCTGGCCGAGGAGATGCGCAATCCGGCGGGCCAGGCGATCTACCGCGAGGTCGACGAGAACCTGCGCTACGTCCCGCCAGCCGAGTAATGCCGAGCGGCCGCCGTCGGCATTGCCCGCACTGCCTGGGTGACTGCCCAGGTACTTGCTGGCTGCCTGGCGCGGCCGGTGACGCGGGCTGGTGCATCCACAAACCCGCGCCGAGGCTGCCGTGGCATATCCGGGTCCGACTGCTGGGGACGCGGAGATTCTGGCATCGCGTGTTCTGGGGCCGTCCGCACGGCCGCTCCGACTGACTCCCGCATCCAAAGAACACTTTGCAAAGGTAGCTTTGGAAAGATACCGTTGCACGCATGACAGCGGACCAGCCCAGGGCGACGGTTAAGCAGCTCACGGATCCGAAGGCATTGCGTGCGCTCGCGCACCCGATCCGGCTCGAGCTGCTCAGCCAGCTGCGCATCCACGGTCAGCTGACCGCGACTCAGGCCGGCGAGCTGATCGGCGAGAGCTCGGCAAGCTGCTCGTTCCACCTGCGCCAGCTGGCCAAGTACGGGCTGGTCGAGGAAGCGGGCGGGGGGCACGGGCGGGAACGGCCCTGGCGCGCGACCACCATGTTCACTGGCTGGCCCGACGTCGCGGAGGATCCGAAGGTCGACGCGGCCGCGGATCTGCTCCGCGGCGTCATCGCCGACCAGTACCTCGAGAACCTGACGCGCTGGCTCGAGGTCAGGCCAGATGAGCCAGAGGAGTGGCAGCAAGCGGCGGAGTTCGGCGACACCCTGCTGTATGTCACCGCCAGCGAACTCGCCGAGCTTGGCGAGCGTACTCGCGAGCTGGTCTACGCCTATCTCGATCGTCAGCTTGACCCAGCCCTGCGACCGCCGGGCGCTCGCCTGGTCAGCTTCCTGCACGTCGCCCACCCGGTCGTCGACCGACCGCGACACGAGCGCGTCAAGGGCGAGCGCGTCGAGGGCGAGGGCGGCTGACATGGCCACCGCCACGGACGAAGACAGGCCCAGGCTCCGGCACCGCGCCGCGGCCAGGATCCCGGCGCTGCTGCAGGAGACGCAGTTCCGGCGGTACTGGACCGCCCAGACGATCTCGATGTTCGGCGATCAGATCTCCGGGATCGCCATCCCGCTGACCGCTGTGCTCGTCCTGCATGCGAGCGCCGCCGACATGGGCTATCTCACGGCGCTGGTCTGGCTGCCGAGCCTGGTGTTCGGCCTGCATGCCGGAGCCTGGATAGACCGCCGCGGCAAGCGCCGGGCCACCATGATCGGCGCCGACCTGGGCCGGTTCGGGCTGCTCGCCAGCCTGCCGGTCTGCTATGTGCTGCACGTCCTGGCGCTCGGGCAGCTGTTTGCGGTCGCGTTCGGCGTCGGCGTGCTCAGCGTGCTCTTCACCGTCTCCGACTCGGCCCTGTTCGTCGCGGTCGTGCCAGGCGACCGCTACCTCGAGGGCAACTCGCTCATCTACTCCAGCCGTGCGCTGTCCTTCGTCGGCGGTCCCAGCCTCGGCGGCCTGCTCGTCCAGGTTCTGTCCGCGCCCGCCGCGATCGTTGCCGATGCACTGTCCTTCCTCGGCTCGGCGTTCTTCTTGCACCGGATACGGCCGGCCGAGCCGCCGCCTGACCGCGGCGGCAAGGGCGCGGCAACCGCAGGGGCAAGGTTCATCGCAGGATCACCGATCGTCCGCTCGTCGCTCCTGGCGGTCGCGATCGTCAACTTCTTCAACCTCATGTTCAGCGCGCTGTATCTGCTCTACGCGGTGCGCGACCTACACATCAGCGCCGGGGTGATCGGGCTCGTGCTCGGCGCGGCCGCCGTCGGCGGCGTGCTCGGCGCCGCGGTCACCAGGCGGATCGCTAGCCGGATCGGCGTGGGCTGGGCTTACGCAGCGGGATGCGCACTGTTCACTGCGCCGCTCATGCTGGTCCCGCTCGCCGGTGGTCCGAGGCCGCTGGTGCTCGCGACGCTGTTCGCGGCCGAATTCATCTCGGGCTTCGGCGTGATGGTGCTAGATATCAGCGTGGGCTCGATCTTCGCGGCAGTGATCCCGGACGAGGTGCGGTCCAGGGTGTCGGGCGCGTTCCAGGCGGTGAACTACGGCACCAGGCCAGTAGGCGCGCTGCTCGGCGGTGTCCTCGGCACGCTGATCGGGCTGCGACCAGCGCTGTGGGTGGCGACCGTCGGCGGAGTGATCGGCTTCCTGGTGCTGCTGCCCTCACCGCTGCCGGCCTTCAAGATGCCGCCTGCTGATGGCTAGCTGTGTCGGCCGCGCGCAGCGGGCGGCGGCCGGCGAAGACGACCCCGTTCCCGGTCTGATGGTCGTCTCCGCCGGCTGCCCCGCAGGTTAGATGCGGTAGAAGAGGTTGAGGAAGCGGTCGGCGAGCGCTGCATCGCCGATGGCCGTGCCGCCGTTGACCCGCCCGAACGCGGTCAGGACCATGCTGCCGGGATCGAACTCGATGATGGCCGGCAGGTCATCGATGCTGCCTGGCTCGTAGCTCATGCCCTGGTCGCTGATCGACACTCGGGTGTCGCCGCCGTTCCGGCCGCTCACCCGGATCCCGATGGTGAACGGAGTCAGATCAGCGTCTGGGCGCACGGTCGACTGCCAGATGATGAACATGAACGGGACGAGCAGGTCGGCGGTGTCGGCCGGGAGCGCATGAGCGCGCCCGCTGCCCTGGCGGATGTCCCAGGTGTGCACTCCGTAGTCCATGAGCTGGCCGCCCGCGTAGACGAACGCCGGCACTGGGCCCATGTAGGCGTGCGAGACCAGCAGTCCGCCCCACTCGTCCTCGGTCAGGGGCTCGAGAATCCCCATCATCTTGTCGAGGTCGGTGCGCGCCCGCGTCATCATCTCCGCCTGGCTCAGCTCGCCGAAGGCGCGCGCGGACGCCCCCGCCTTCTCGTGCATGACCAGCAGGCCGTGCGGGGCGGGTGCATCGACGCCGGCCCGAGCGGTGTCAAAGGCAGTGAAGTAGCCCTCGGTCGTGTCGACGACGTGGCCGATGACGTCCTTGACCCGCCAGCTCTCGCAGGCCGTCGGCGCGTCCCAGGCCCCAGGCTGCTCCGCTAACCCAAACATCTCTCCCGCCTCGCGGCGGATGACTCGCAAGATCGTGTCCTTGCCTTCGTAGGTCATGGCATTCCACTCGCTCATGTCCCCACCTCTCTCGCTGCGCGTTCGGAATGTGAACCGTTGTGCGGATCACAGTACGCAAGCCCAGCGCACAGCGCATAGTCATGTCAACGGGCACTTCCACGGGAACGGGGTCGGTGCCGTGCGCCGCCGTCTGACCTGCGAGGCAGAGCTGACGCGCGATTAGCGGCTCGGCCGGGCTCGTGCTCGGGCCGCGCTCGTCGCTAGCCGGCGCTGGCCGGGAGCCGGCGCTCGCGCCTAGCCGGCGAGGCTGAGGCTCGCCAGCGCTGCGCCGTAGCGGATCGCGACGAGCTGACCCACGGCCGGATGCGCGCCGAGTGTCGCCGAGGCGGGCGCCCCCAGCGCGGCGCTCAGGTCATCGAGCACGGGCAGCGACGTCTCGGGGCCGATGAGGCACGGCGCCAGGGCGGGACGTCGTGAACCGCCCTCGGTGAGCCGGGTCACGGCGTCGGCGATGCTGGCCGGATCGCCCAGCGACGCGGGCACCACCGGGACCGACAGTCGAGACGCCAGCAGGACGGCGGCGACGGCGGCTGCACTGGCGGCCTGTTCGTCCTTGTCCGCCAGGACGATGATGCCGCGGCTGTCGGCCGAGATGCTGAGCCCGGTCGATCGCGCGTGCCGGGCAAGTCCGGCTTCGGCCAGCCGCGCGTGCAGGGCCTCGGCGACCAGCGGGTGCGGCCCGAGGTGGCCTGCGACGACGGCCTGGAGGGCAGGTAGCGCGGCAATCCGGCGCAGCGATGCGTCGATGGCTGGGCTCGGGCCGAGCAGCAGCGGCACGATTACGCTCGGGAACCGGTCGTGGTCGCCGTCGTCGGCGTCGGCCGGCCGGAGGCAGTCGGCTAGCGCCAGGTCCTCGCCCTCCAGGTAGCCGACGCGGATGTCGACGCCTGGGCAGGACTGGCTCGCGACCGACGCGACTCGGAGCCCGATCTCGGCAACGTCCGCTTCAGCCGACCCGGGCACCGCGATCACCAGCGCAGGTGCGTCCGAGGCGACAGACAGGCGGTGCGGGCTGCGGTGCCGACCCGATGGCCGGGTCCTGGTCGTGCGCCGTGGCAGAGCCTCTGGGCCGTCGCCCTGACCGCCGCCGCGCTGCGGGAGCGCGCCGCCGCGCTGCGGGAGTGTGTCGCCGCCCCGCTGCGGCAGTGCCGCCCCAGGTTGCGGGAGTGCGTCACCCCGCTGGGGGAGAGCGTCGCCGCGCTGGGGGAGCGCGTCGCCGCGCTGCGCGTGCGGGTAGCCCCGCTGGGGCAGTGGATTGCCGCGTTGGGGCAGTCCGTCG
>DATHPF010000058.1:0-2322 GCA_035484155.1 Streptosporangiaceae bacterium | reverse complement strand
GAGGTCAGGTTGGGCAGCACGTCCCGGCGGATGATCCGGCGGCCCGGGATGCCGAGGATCTGCATGGCCTTGACGAAGTCCCGCTCGCTGATGTCCAGCGCCGCCGCGCGGGTCACCCGGGCCACCTGCGGCGCATGCGAGATGGCGACGGCGAGCACGATCAGCCAGATCTTCGGGCCGAGGATGCTGACCAGCAGCAGCGCGAACACCAGCTGCGGGAAGGCCAGGATCACGTCGACCGCGCGCATGATCACGCTGTCCCACCAGCCGCCGGCGTAGGCGGCGATCACGCCGCAGGCGGTGCCGGCGGCGACGCCGAGCGCGGTCGCGGCGGCGGCCATGAGCAGCAGCTCCCAGCCGCCGTCGAGGGTCCGGCTCAGCACGTCCCGGCCGAGGACGTCACCGCCGAGCCACGCGACGCTGTTGGGCCGGGAGAACGGCGTCGTCACGAACTCGGTGCTTGAGTACGGCGCGACGAACGGGCCGATCGCGGCCGCGAGGACCACGCAGCCGGCGATGACCAGCCCGGCGACGCCGCGCGGGGTTTGCACCGCGCGGCCGAGTACCGCAAATGCCTCAGGTCTGCGCGCCATGGGCACCTCCGTCAGGATCTGGGCAGCCGCCGCCGCGGGCTCACGGCGAGCGATATCACGTCGGTCAAGATATTGACGGCTATATAAAAGGCCGCCAGGATCAGCACGATGAGCTGGATCTGCGGGATGTCCCGGTCAGACACCGCGGATACGAGGGCTTGGCCGAGCCCCGGGTAGTTGAACATGTACTCCACGACCACCACGCCGCCGGCCAGGTAGAGGAAGCTCAGCCCGATCACCTGGATGGTCGGCGCGATGGCGTTCGGCAGCGCGTGGAAGAGCAGGATCCGCCACCTCGGCACGCCCTTCAGCTGTGCCATCTGCACGTAGTCGCTTTCCAGTGCGTCGATCATCGACGCCCGCATCATCCGGAACACGTACGGCACGACGACGATGACCAGGGTCGCCACCGGAAGCACGAGCTCTTTCGGGTTCGACCACGGCGCGGTGCCTGGCACGAACACAGAAACCGCGGGGAACAGGTGCCATACCACCGCGGCGAAGAAGATGATCAGGACCACCGCCACGACGAACTCTGGCAGCGCGGTGACGGCCAGCGCCGTGACCGACAGCACGTGATCGAACAGGCTGTCCCTGCGCGCCGCGGCGAGCACGCCGAGTCCCACGCCGATTAGCGTGCCGATCACGCCGGCCAGGACCACCAGAACCAGCGAGTTCAGGATCCGCCCGCCGACGAGTGTACCCACCGGCATCCCATTGGCCAGCGACTTGCCGAAGTTACCGTGCAGGATGCCGGTGAGCCAGGTCCAGTACTGCTCGACGGCCGGCTTGTTCAGGCCCAGCTGCACCTCCAGCGCGTGCAGCCGCTGCGGGGTGGCCGTGTTCAGCAGCACCGCGCTGGCCGCGTTGCCCGGCAGCGTCTGTGTCGCGGCGAACACCAGGATCGACACCAGCAGCAGCGTGAGCACCCCGATCAGGCTGCGCTTGATCAGCATGTCCCGAATGGGATGCGGTTTGCGCGGCTCAGGCTCCTTGGCCTTTTGCGTCTCCGCTGTCGCCGTTGTTGTCACGATAGCCACACATTCTTGAAGTCGTAGGCGTTCAGCGACAAGCCGATCTTGGACGGGACCAGGCCGCCGACGTTGGTGCCGTAGCCGTCGATCACCGGCGGGAAGAACGGGATGATGTAGCCGCCCTCGTCGTACTCGATCTGCTGCATCTCGTGCGCGAGGTCAGTGCGCAGCGAGTCGTCGACGGTGGCGATGGCCTGCTTGTACAGCGAGTTGTACCGGGAGTTGTCCCAGTGCGTCTCGTTGAAAGACGCGGTGGGAAGCGTGGCCAGTGACACCTGCGGCAGGTAGAAGTTGTAGAACCAGTAGTCCTGGGCGAACTGCCACTTCAGGTAGTTCGTGCCGTAGAAGTCGTTGACGGTGACGTCGTTCACGCTGACCGAAATGCCTGCCGCGGAAGCCTGCTGGGCGAACACCTGGGCCGCGAGGACCGTACCCTGCGCGATGTCAGAGGTCACCAGCTGAACGTGCAGGCCCTCGGCGCCCGCCGCCTTGAGCAGCGACTTGGCCTGGTCGATGTCCTGCTCGCGCTGGGGCAGGCTGTGGTCGTACTCCGGGGCCCAGATCCCGAACACGTCGTTGCCCAGGGTGCCGTAGCCGCCGAAGACCAGGTCGAGCATCTGCTTGCGGTCGACGACCAGCCGCATGGCCTGCCGGATGCGCACATCGCTGAAGGTCCCGGTGTCCACCCGCATGGT
>DATHPF010000057.1:0-13528 GCA_035484155.1 Streptosporangiaceae bacterium | reverse complement strand
TCTCGTCGCCTACCTGCCGCAGCAGGCGGGATCGGTCGTCTATCAGGTCCACCCAACCGGCACCCAGCTGCTCAGCGCCTGGGAAGGCTTCGGCGTGCTGTGCATCTGGACGGTCCTGCTCCTGGCCATCGCCACGTATCTGCTCGACCGGCGCGACGCCTGATCGGCCGCAGGCTCAGCTGATGTCGTGCGGCTGACCCGGCCCTGCCGCGGCGAGGGCCGCCTGGCTGGCCCCGACTACTACCCGCTGATAGGCGCGGCTGATGTCGGCGCGGTCAGTGGGCTCGCCGACGGAGGCCGCGCTGAGCCGCTCAATCATGGCCGCCTGGTCTAGCAGCACCTGCCGCTCGGCCGCGGTGGTCGTCCGCTCCATGATCTTGGCCAGCGCGTCGAGCTGCCTGATCATGACCGCCGGCATGCCACGGGCGGCCTGGCGGACCTTGTCAAAGGCCCGCTGGACGAGCCGATCCCAGGTGGTCTCCGTCGTGATCACCCGGACGGCGCCGGTGGCATCCCGGTAGACCCGGGTCGGCTGCCACCGCCCGGTCACCTGGTACAGGCTGTCGCCGATCCAGTCGATGCAGGTCAATGCCGTGAAGGTGTCGTTCACGGCGGTGGATAGCGCGCGGATGCCGATCTCCACCAGCTGGTCCACGCCGAATGAGACATCCTGGGCCAGCGTCCGGTACGGGCCCGTGACATGAGCGCCGGCGAGCTCGCGCGTCACGCTGTCGGCGGCCTCAGCCGGCCATACGGTTGCGTACTGCTGTCCCTGCACGATGAAATGGCCGGGCCGGAAGAGCACGTGGATCACGGCGGTCACTTCGGTGGCGACCGAGACCAGGGTCCGGTGCTCCAGGTACTGGAGGTAGCCGCTGCGCGGCGCGATCACGACACCGCCCTGCCCGGCCATGTTTTCGATCAGGGCGCTGGCCAGCTCGGCGTCGGCGCCCTCGGACGGATCGCCCGCCTGGAGCTCGATAGCGCTCTGGAGGTCGCCGGCAATCCCCGCGATCACCTGCGGCAGCTGGATCTGGATAGTGATGTGATGCAGGAAGTAGATCAGCACGGCGAGGTCCGCCAGCATCAGCACGAGGGTCACGGTGACGCTGATATGTGGCACGAAGTTCCCGTGCGCGCCCTGGCCGACAGAGCCGAGCGTCAGCACCGCATAGACGAACGTGGCCACGAACGTCCCCAGCGTCAGCTGGGTCCCGCGGTCCCGGATGAAGTTGCGCAGCATCCGGGGACCGAACTGGGTCGATGTCAGCGTGAGTGCCACGATCACGATGGAGAACACGACGCCGACGACGGTGATGACGGCTGCCGCGATGCCAATGAGCACGGTCCTGGCCACGTCTGGCCCGCCGCTGATGGCCCACCCCGGCACGCGGAAGACTCCGTTGTAGGCGGCCAGGTCCAGCGAGTACGTCGCCACGAACAGGACGACGGCCGCGAGGACCAGGACGGCAGGAACTAGCCACAAGTTGGTCCGCAGCACCTCACGGCGCCATTCAGACCCGCGCAGCAGCCTGCGGATCACTGGCCCCCGCCCCCGGTGCTGACCGTCGCTCGCCATGGTGAGCCTGCAGCGGCTGGCCGGACGCCGGCCAGACTTACGCGCTCACCTCAGGAACGAATGCTACCCAGGCGAGCTGGGCCGCAGTCCAGCCGAGGTGGCAGCCAGGGGGCTAGCCGACGCAGCCAGGGCCCAGCAGCTGCTTGAGGTCCCCCAGCAGGGACGGCGACGGCTTGACCCGGAGCTTGTCGTCGAGGCGCAGCACCTTGATCCTGCTGCCAGTCACCAGCCGCAGGTGTACCTCAGTAGGACCGGGGTGCGTCCGCAGGACTTCCTTGAGGCGCTCGATTACTGGCGGGACGCACCGCCCTTCCAGCATCGACACCACGAAAGGGCCAGTCTCGCCCGCCGTCACATCAGCCGTGCTCACCTCCATGGCGACCAGCTTCGGCACTTCCTCGCGCCGGTCCAGACGCCCCCTGACGATGACGATCGCATCGTCGATGATCTGGCTCATGCACTGGGCGTAGGTCGCCGGGAAGAAGAGCACCTCGATGGCGCCCTCCAGGTCCTCCAGCGTCGCGGCTGCCCAGGTGCTGCCCTGGCGTGTCACCTTGCGCTGGACCCCGGACAGGATGCCGCCGACGGTCACGATTTGCGCGTCCCGGTCGCCGCGTGAGCTGCGGTCCGCTTCGTCGTCGGCCGAGCCGAGCAGCTGCGCAAGCGAGCAGTCTGTCGCGGCCGCCAGCACATGCTCGACGCCAAGGAGCGGGTGGTCGGACACGTAGAGCCCGAGCATCTCCCGCTCGAAGGCCAGCAGAGTCGACTTCTCCCACTCGCCGTCGGGAATCGGCACGTCGAAGGTGATGTCATCGTGAGAATCGTCGCCGAACAGCGAGTCCTGGCCGATGGCCTCATTGCGTTTCACGTCGATGATGGCGTCGACCGCCTGCTCGTGGATAAGCATCAGGCCTCGGCGCGGATGACCGAAGGAGTCGAACGCACCCGCCTTGACCAGCGACTCGATCACGCGCTTGTTGCAGACGTTGACTGGCACCTTCCGCAAGAAGTCCGAGAAGCTAGTGAACGCGCCCTTCGACGTGCGCGCCGCGACGACCGACTCGACCACCGACGTGCCGACATTGCGGACCGCGGCCATGCCGAACCTGATGTCAGTCCCAACCGGCGTGAAGATCGCGTTGGAGGCGTTCACGTCTGGTGGCAGGACCTTGATGCCCATCCGGCGGCACTCGCTGAGGTACAGCGCCGACTTGTCCTTGTCGCCGGCCACCGACGTGAGCAGGCCGGCCATGTACTCGGCGGGGAAGTTGGCCTTCAGATAGGCGGTCCAGTAGGAGATGAGCGCGTAACCCGCCGCATGCGCCTTGTTGAAGGCGTAGCCGGCGAACGGGACCATGACGTCCCAGATCGTCTTGATGGCTGCGTCGGAGTAGCCGTTGGCCTTCATGCCGGCCGCGAACGGCTGGTACTCCTTGTCCAGGATCTCCTTCTTTTTCTTGCCCATGGCGCGGCGCAGCAGGTCCGCGCTGCCGGCGGAGTACCCGGCCAGCTTCTGCGCGGCGAACATCACGTCCTCCTGGTAGACCAGCAGGCCGTAGCTCTCGCCGAGGATGTCCGCCAGCGGCTCAGCGAGCTCGGGGTGGATTGGCGTGACCGGCGCCCGGCCGGTCTTGCGGTCCGCGTAGACCGGGGCGCTTGCCATCGGGCCCGGCCGGTACAGCGCGATGACCGCCGAGATATCGCCGAACTTGTCCGTCCGCATGGCTCGCAGCAGCGCCCGCATCGGGCCGCCGTCAAGCTGGAATACCCCGAGGGTGTCACCACGGGCCAGCAGCTCGTAGGTCGGCTTGTCGTCCAGCGTGAGGTGGTCGAGGTCGACCTCGATGCCGCGGTTGGCCCTGATGCCGGCGACCGCGTCTTCCAGCACCGTGAGGTTGCGCAGCCCGAGGAAGTCCATCTTGAGCAGGCCGATGTCTTCACACGAGGGATAGTCGAACTGGGTGATGATCGCCCCGTCGGCCTCACGGCGCCAGACCGGGATGTGGTCGAGCAGTGGCTCCTTGCTCATGATGACTCCGGCAGCATGCACGCCGGGCTGCCGGATCAGGCCCTCGAGGCCGCGGGCGGTATCAATGACCTGGCGAACCTCGGGCTCGGCCTCATACAGCGCCCGCAACTCCCCGGCCTCGCCGTAGCGCTGGTGATCGGGGTCGAAGATCCCCGCGAGCGGGATGTCCTTGCCCAGCACGGCGGGGGGGAACACCTTGGTGATCCGGTCGCCGAGCGCGTACGGGAAGCCCAGGACCCGCGCCGAGTCCTTCACTGCGGCCTTCGCCTTGATGGTGCCGTAGGTAATGATCTGCGCGACTCGGTCATCACCGTACTTCTCCGTGACGTACCTGATCACATCGCCCCGCCGACGCTCGTCGAAGTCGATGTCGATGTCCGGCATGGAGATGCGCTCGGGATTGAGGAACCGCTCGAAGACCAGCCCGAAGAAGATCGGGTCCAGGTCGGTGATCCCAAGCGCGTACGCCACGATCGATCCGCCGCCCGATCCGCGGCACGGCCCAACCCGGATCCCGTTCCGCTTTGCCCACATGATGAAGTCGGCCACGACCAGGAAGTATGAGCAGAACCCCATCGTCTCGATGACGCCCATCTCGTACTCGGCCTGCTTGCGGCGCTGCTCGTCGTAGCCGTCCGGGAAACGCCAGTCCATCCCGCGCCAGACTTCCTGGCGCATCCAGCTTTCCTCGGTCTCGCCGTCGGGCAGCGGGAAGACCGGCATCAGGTTGCTCTTGGTGAAGGTGGCCTCGGCGCGCTCGGCGATCAGCAGCGTGTTGTCGCAGCCCGCCTGCCAGTCCTCGTCGCTGCGGAGCGCCCGCATCTCCTGCGGGCTCTTCAGGTAGTAGCCGGTGCCCTCGAGCCGGAACCGGCCCGGGTCCGCCATGTTCGTCCCGGTCTGCACGCAGAGCAGGACCTCGTGCGCCGCAGCGTCAGCCTCGCGGGTGTAGTGCGAGTCATTGGTAACCAGGAACGGCAGATCCAGCTCGCCGGCGACCCGGCGTAGGCCGTCGGCGTACCGGCGCTCGACGTCAAGCTCGTGATGCATCAGCTCGGCATAGAAGTTGCCGGGCCCGAAGATGTCACGGAACTCCGCGGCCGCGGCGAGCGCCTGGTCGTACTGCCCGAGCCGCAGCCGGGTCGGTACCTCGCCGCCGGCGCACCCGGTCGTGGCGATGATCCCCTTGGCGTACCGCGACAGCAGGTCGCGATCCATCCGGGGCTTGCGGAAATAGCCTTCCAGCGACGCGAGCGAGGACAGCTTGAAGAGGTTGTGCATGCCCTCAGTGGACTCCGCGAGCAGCGTCATGTGCGTGTAAGCGCCGGCGCCGGAGACGTCGTCGTCCTTCTGGGCTGGTGTACCCCAGCGCACTGGCTGCTTGTGCCCGCGGTGCTCGGGCGCGACATAGGCCTCAATGCCGATGATCGGCTTGATGCCGGCGGCCTGCGCCTTAGACCAGAAGTCGTAAGCGCCGTAGACGTTGCCGTGGTCGGTGATCGCGACCGCTGGCATGCCGGTCCGCTCGCACTCGCTGAACAGCTCCTTCAGGCGTGCAGCCCCGTCGAGCATCGAGTACTCGGTATGCACATGCAGGTGCACGAAGGAGCGCTCAGATCCCCTGCCCGCCTGGCCTGCCGCCATGAAGCACCGCCTCCTTCAGGCATGCTGCCACGGGCCCGGGCGTAGCGGCCTGTGAACCGGACAGCCACGCCCCTCCGGGCATATCGCTTGGGTGTGAATTGACCCTACCGCCGGCCTATGACAGCCGGTCTCCGCGACACGCCCCCGGCTATGCCTCGGCTTCCAGCGTCGCTAGCGCGGCTGCCAGGTCGGCCGGATACGGGCTCGTGAACTCGACGTGCCGCCCGTCGGCCGGGTGCGCGAACCCGAGCCGCACCGCGTGCAGCCACTGCCGCGACAGCCCGAGCCGCTTGGCGAGTACTGGGTCCGCCCCGTAGAGCCTGTCGCCGACGCATGGATGCCGCACCGCCGTCATATGGACCCGGATCTGGTGCGTCCGGCCGGTCTCCAGCCGGACTTCCAGCAGGCTGGCCGCCCGGAACGCCTCCAGCGTGTCGTAGTGCGTCACCGACGGCCGGCCGTCAGATACCACCGCGAACCGGCCATCGCCGGATGGGTGGCGGGCGATAGGCGCGTCAATGGTGCCCCGCAGCGGGTCTGGATGGCCCTGCACGAGAGCGTGGTACCGCTTGTCCACTTCCCGGTCCCTGAAGGCCTGCTTGAGCACGCTGTAGGCGTGGTCGCTCTTGGCCACGACCATCACGCCGGTCGTGCCCGCATCTAGTCGGTGAACGATGCCCTGTCGTTCGGCCGCGCCGCTGGTCGCGACGGTATGACCGGCCGCGAGCAGGCCCTGCAGCACGGTAGGCCCGGTCCAGCCAGGCGTGGGATGAACCGCGACGCCTACCGGCTTGTCCACCACGATGATGTCGGCGTCCTCGTACAGGATGCCGAGGCCGGGCACCGGCTCCGGGTTGGCCAGTGGCTGGACCGGCGGAGGCGGCAGCGTCACGTCCACCCAGTCTCCGGCTCGCACCCGATCAGATTTGGCGGCTGGGCTGCCACTGACGAGAACGGCCCCGTTCCCGACCAGATCTTGAGCCTGGGTCCTCGACAACCCGAACATGCGAGCCAGTGCAGCGTCCAGGCGCTCCCCGTCGAGTCCGTCCGGCACCGGGACGCGTCGGGCGCCTGTCGGCGTCATCTGGTCTCGCGCTGCCCGTCCAGCCGAATGCCGCGGGCAGAGAGCAGCACCGCCAGGATCCCGCCGCAGACGATGGCGGAGTCGGCCAAGTTGAACACCGGCCAGTGCGGTACCTGGATCCAGTCCACGACCCAGCCGCGGAAGACGCCCGGGGACCGGAAGATGCGATCGATCAGGTTGCCGGTTGCGCCGCCGAGCAGCAGGCCTAGCGTGATCGCCCAGGCCAGGCTGCGGATCCGCCGGGACGAGCGCAGGATCACGACGATCACGGCGATCGCGATCAGCGAGAACAGGATGGTCAGGCCCGGCGCGAAGCTGAACGCCGCGCCGGGATTCCGGTCGACGCGCAGCTTCAGGAAGCCGCCCAGCAGCCGGATCGGCGCCCGGTTGGTCAGGGTGGCGACAACCGTGACCTTGCTCGCGATGTCAAGCCCGATAATCGCGACGGCGACGGCCAGCAGCGCCCCGATCCGCCGGTGTGGCACTCCGACCGCAAGCCCGGCGGGGACGTCGGACTTGCGCTGAGGCTGCTGGTCGGCTGCCACCGGGCGCGTCAGCGACGCTCCTCGCGCTGCTTGCAGGACACGCACAAGGTTGCCCGCGGGAACGCCTGAAGCCTGGCCTTGCCAATCGGCTCACCGCACGAATCGCAGTTGCCGTAGGTTCCTGCCTGGATCCTGGCGATAGCCCGCTCGTTCTGCTCGAGCAATTCGCGCGCGTTATGCGTCAGCGCTAGCTCATGCTCACGCTCGAACGTCTTGGCTCCCACATCTGCCTGATCGTCTCCGGCGTCGCCAACGGCATCGCCCAGCCTGCTGGCAATGTCGGACTCGGCGCGCTCGATGTCGGTGCGCAGCGCAGCCGCCTCGCTGGCCAGCTGGTCGAGCAGCGCGACAATCTCGCCTTCAGTCCAGCGCTTTTCGCCGCGCCGCACCGGAAGGGCGGCTGCGCCAGTATGCGCGGTAGCGGTCATTTCCGCCTCCCTCGGTGCCTGGGCTATGGTCGTCGATGCGAACAGTCACCGGAGGATAAGTGGTGACTGGCGCAATCCGCAAACATACCCGCCGCCGCGCGGTCCCCAACCGCGCATTTTCGGGCGGCCGAGGCCCTGGTCAGCCGCCGGCGACCGGCCGCCGGGGGGCCGGCCAGGGGGCCGTCCGCTATCCTGTTGCGATCATGCCGCGCCCCTATCCCGCGCTCCCCACCGGCGCTGACCTGCCCGCACTTGAGCATGAGGTCCTGCGCAAGTGGCAGGACGGCAAGATCTTCGAGCGCTCGCTTGACCAGACGGCGGGCGGCCCGGCGTGGATCTTTTATGAAGGTCCGCCTACAGCGAACGGCATGCCGGGCGTCCATCACATCGAGGCCAGAGTGCTCAAGGACGCCTTCCCGCGCTTCAAGACCATGCAGGGCTTTCATGTGCCGCGGCGGGCCGGCTGGGACTGCCACGGGCTGCCAGTCGAGGTCGCGGTCGAGAAAGAGCTCGGACTGACGTCTAAGCGCGATATCGAGGCATATGGGATAACCGCATTTAACGCTCGCTGTCGCGAGTCCGTCTTGCGGCATGTCGATGCTTTTGCGGAATTTACCCGCCGGATGGGCTACTGGATTGATCTGTCCCAGGCATACCGCACGATGGACCCGAGCTACATCGAGTCGGTCTGGTGGTCCCTGAAGGAGATCTACAGCAAGGGCCTGCTGGTCCGGGACTACCGGATCAGCCCCTACTGCCCGCGCTGCGGGACCCCGCTGTCCGATCACGAAATGGGCCAGGCAGACGTTTATAAGACCGTGGCTGACCCGTCGGTGATCGTGCGATTCCCACTGCGATCGCTGCCACCGTCGGCGCCAGCCGCGCTGGCCGGGGCCGAGCTGCTGGTCTGGACGACGACCCCCTGGACGCTCGTCTCTAACACCGCCGTCGCCGTCCATCCCGACGAGACCTACGCGCTCGCCCGTAAATCCGGCGTGGGTGATCGCGTGATCGTCGCCGATGCCCTGTTCGCGCGGGTTCTGGGCGAGGGGTGGCACATCACTGACAGGTTCACCGGGCGCGAGCTGGCCGGGGCGACCTATCAGCCGCCGTTCGATCTGGTCGAGATTCCGGACGCGCACCGAGTCGTCACTGGCACGTTCGTGACGACCGAGGACGGGACTGGCCTGGTGCACCTGGCGCCAGCGTTCGGAGCCGACGACATGGCGGCGGGACGAGAGCACGGGCTGCCAGTGGTCAACCCGGTCATGCCGGACGGCAGGTTCGAAGAGCACATCCCGCTGGTAGGCGGGATGTTCTTCAAGGCCGCCGATCCCCGGCTCATCGAGAACCTGGACGACAGGGGCTTGCTGTTCGGCTCGCAAGTGCACGAGCACAGCTACCCGCACTGCTGGCGCTGCGGCACGCCATTGCTGTACTACGCGCTGCCGTCCTGGTACATCCGCACCACCGTGGTACGGGACCAGCTGCTCGCCGCGAACGAAGCCACGAACTGGCAGCCGCCGACCATCAAGCACGGCCGGTATGGCGACTGGCTCCGGAACAACGTCGACTGGGCGCTGTCCCGGACGCGGTACTGGGGCACGCCGCTACCGGTCTGGCTGTGCGCATCGGATCACGCCACTTGCGTCGGGTCGCTGGCCGAGTTGTCGTCGCTGGCCGGGACCGATGTCACGGGCATCGATCCGCACCGGCCGTTCGTCGACGACATCGTGATCGCTTGCCCGGACTGCGGCGGCGAGGCCCGCCGGGTGCCCGAGGTCATCGATGTGTGGTTCGACTCCGGAGCAATGCCGTTCGCGCAGTTCGGCGCGCCGTGGCGCAATCTCGGCCAGTTTGAGCAGTCGTACCCGGCGCAGTTCATCTGCGAGGCCATCGACCAGACCAGGGGCTGGTTCTACTCGCTGATGACGGTCGGAACGCTGGTCTTCGGCCGGTCCGCCTACGAGAACGTCGTCTGCCTCGGTCTCCTCGTCGACGAGCGGGGCCGGAAGATGAGCAAGCACCTCGGCAACGTGCTGGAGCCGATGCAGCTGATGGAGTCGCATGGCGCCGATGCGGTGCGCTGGTTCTTCGCCGTGTCCGGCTCCCCGTGGGCGACGCGGAAAATCGGGCCGGGGATCCTCGAGGAAATCGTCCGCAAGGTCCTGCTGACCTACTGGAACACGGCCTCGTTCCTGGTCTTGTACGCGAATGCCTCGCAAGGGTCGGCTGCTGCACCGGTCAGTGCGCCGCCGCCCGCCGCGCGGCCGCCCCTGGACCGGTGGCTGCTCAGCGAGCTCAACCTGGTTGTGCGCGAGGTCACAGCGGCGCTGGAGGCGTTCGACCCGGCGGCAGCAGGCCGGCGGCTGGCCGGGTTCATCGACGACATATCCAACTGGTACGTCCGCAGGTCGCGGCGCCGGTTCTGGGATGGGCCGGCGACAGCCGACGGGGCGGCCGCCTTCGCGACGTTGTCGCAGGCACTGGACACCCTTACCCGGCTGATGGCGCCGATCACGCCGTTCATTACCGACTACGTCTGGGTCGTGCTGCGCGAGGACAACGCGCCGGAGTCCGTCCACCTAGCCGCCTGGCCGGCGGCGGATGTCTCCCTCATCGACACTGAGCTCGCTTCGCAGATGGCGCTAGTCCGGCGGCTGGTCGAACTCGGCCGATCGGCGCGGGCCAGCGCGGTGGTAAAGGTGCGCCAGCCGCTGGCGCGCGCCCTCATCGCCGCGCCTGGCTTTGCCGACCTCCCGCCTGAGTTGCGCGCGCAGATCGCCGACGAACTGAACGTCCGGACGATCGAGCAGCTGGATGCTTCCGATGACTCACTGGTGCGGCATACGGTCAAGGCGAATTTCCGTGCGCTCGGCAGGCGGTTCGGCAGCGGCACGCAGGCGGTGGCCGCTGCGATCGCTGCCGCCGAGCCAGCCGCGCTGGCCGCTCAGTTGCGGGCTGCCGGTTCCGCAACGGTCCCGGTCGACGGCGAGCTGATCAGCGTCGGCCCGGACGACGTCGTGGTGACGCAGACGCCCATAGCGGGCTGGACGGTCGCAACTGACGGCGGCGAGACTGTCGCGCTCGAAGTCACCATCACCGTGGAGCTGCGGCGTGAGGGCCTGGCCCGAGAGTTCATCCGGCTGGTGCAGGACGCGCGCAAGAGCGACGGGTTCGCCGTCAGCGACCGAGTCTCGGTGCGGTGGTCCACCGCTGATCCAGAACTCGTTGAAGCGCTCAGCGAGCATCAGGCACTGATCAGTACGGAAGTGCTGGCCGTCGACTTCAGCCGCGCCGGTGACGTCGTCAGCGCCGGTGAGAGGCCCGATCGGGAGGACGCCGACCGGAGCGAGGCGCACCGCCATGAGAGCCCCGAACTCGGGCTGACCTTCTGGCTGGAGGCGCGCTAAGCGCGGGCAGTACTGGTCTGACACAGCCACTGGTCGCGACCGATCCCGACGTTCGTTGACGTAGTCGACTACGTACGGCCGGCCGGCTGAGCCGCTAGGCGCTAGCGATGGCCTTCTCAGGTCGGCAGGCTTTGCACGGAACGCAGCCAGATGCCTCGGCCGCCTGCATGGTCATGCTCTCCAAATCGTCCGCGCTGAGGAATCTGATCAGGATGCAGTCGGCTGTGTGGTACCGGGCGATACCAGGCACGACCGAGACCTCGCCGCCCGTCGTCGCGGGCACCGAGCCGTTCCCAGGGCTCTTCGCTGGCGTACCGCCTGATTCCGGGGTGGCTGTCTTTGCGGCGTCCTTCGCTGTCGGCGCCGGGGTGGCGGCCACCGGCGATGGTGCCGCTGGACTGGCTGCCGCGGACGCAGAGCTCTGCTTGGCCGCACTTCCCGCGGCTGGGCTCGCCGCAGGGGCCGCCTGGCTGGCCTCTGGCTCACGCGCACCCACCGGGGTAGCAGCAGCCGGGGTGGCAGCAGCCGGACCCGCAGCGCCCGATGCCGGCTTCGGCCCGCGGGACTCAGGGCCCGCGGGCGTCGAGCTGGTGGGTGTGGGGCTGCCGCCGGTCGGCTTCGGATCAGCCGGCCTCGGATCAGCCGGCCTCGGGTCGGCTGGCCTCGGGCTGGCCGGCTTGGTGTTCTCCTGCACGGTGTTCGGCGTGATGCTCGCTGCCGCTGTCTTGTCCGGCACATCGGTTGTCTGTGCAGCACGGGTCGGCGCCTGGCTCGACGTCGGCGCCGAGCGGCCGGCGACCGTAGCGCTCGGATCAGCCGCGTTGCTGGGATCAGCAGCGGTGCTGGGGCTGGGGCCGGCCGCGCCTGCGGGCTTGCGGTCAGCCTTCTCGGTCTCTGGAGGCTGGCCAGCCGAACTCCGGCTGGGACTCTGGGACTCGCTGCCCGCAGCACCGCCTGGGCGGCTGGCTACATGCTCCGGCGGCTGACCCGCCGCCGATCGCGCCGGCGGCGCTGAAACTGGACCAGGCGGCGATGGCGTGGAGGCTGCGGCGGCTGGCGCGGCCGACTGGCGGTCTGCCGCCGCCGGGCTCCGGGATGTACCTGGTGGCGGGCCGGTGAGCGGATCGGGCGAACGAGTGACACGGGTCTCGACCCTCGTCGTCGACGCCCGGACGGCCGGCTCAGAATCTGGCACTGTTCTGGTGAGCCCCGCCGAACCCGCCGGCACAGCCGGAGCTGCGGCATCCGCCGCAGGCACTGCATCCTTCGCCGTTACGGGCACCGGGCCCTGCTCGCGCCGCTCACGATCACGCCGCTCACGATCACGCCGCTCACGATCACGTCGGTCACGATCGCGCCGGTCACCATCGTCCCCGGAACCTCGGTCGGCGGTAGGGGCAGCGCGCGGATCGCCGACGGTCGCGCGATCACCTGACCTGTGGGAGGACGACGGAGACGACGGGGCTATCTGCTCGCCACGCTTCCCGTTGGCTGCCGCCCCGGCCGGCGCGGGCGCCCCGGCCGACACCGGCGCTTCGCCCAGCCGACCGGTGTCACCTTGGCGCTCAGTGTCAGCTTGGCGCCCAATGTCAGCCTGGCGCTCGGTTGCGGGCTTCCTGCCGGCTCCGGTAGCGGCCGCACCCGCCAACGCAGCGGCGACCAGCTCAGGCTCCGATGCCTGACTGGTCGCCGTGGCCTGCGTGACCGCTGTGGTACCGAATACCGCGTCCCGCCAGATGACCACACCCGCGATGAGCATCAGCAGTGCGAGCGCTGCCAGGCCGATCGACACGTACACCAGTGTCAGCTGGCCCGACACCGCGCCCGCGATCAGCAAGCCGATCGCGATCGCTACGACGGACACGATTGCGCCGAACCGGATCACCTGAGGGCTCCGTAATCGGGAAGCAAGCGCGGCCAGCCGGTCAAGCTACCGACGGTCGTGCTGCCCTGCGTCTGACGGGTGGAAGCCGCCGTTGTGCGCCACAGGCTCGGGCATGCCCTGGTAGCCACCACTCTGGCTGCCGTTGCGCATGTCCAGGCGGCCGACGCCGACACCGACGGGCGGCTGCTGACCGGCACTGACTGCAGGGAAGACGCCGCTGTCGGCGGCACCCGCCTCCAGGTCGCGGAGCTGGCCCTCCAGGTACGCCTTCAGCCGGCTGCGGTACTCGCGCTCGAACGCGCGGAGGTCATCGACCCGGCGCTCCAGCTCCTCGCGGGACTGGACGAGCGAGCCCATCGCCTGACGGTGGCGCTCCTGCGCGTCGCGCTCCAGGCTCTCTGCCCTGGCGCGCGCGTCGCTCGTGACCTGCTCGGCCTGGCGGCGCGCCTTGGTCAGGATGTCGTCAGCCTCGCGACGGGCACGGCCCAGAGTCTCGTCGGCCTCGCGGCGGGCGTCCGCGATCGCCTGGTCAGCGGTCTGCTGAGCAAGCGCCAGCACCCGTGCTGCCGTGTCCATGTTGTCCTCGACCGGCCGCGGCGAGCTGATCATGACCGGCTCGGGGCGGCGCTCGGGCTCGTGCCGGACAGGCTCAGGCTGCATCATCTCGGGGACCTCGGACTGCGAGGTCAGCGACATGGGCGCCTTGCCGCGCAGCGCTTCAGTCAGCTTGGCCCGCAGCTCCTCGTTGTCCTGGATGAGCTCGTCAAGCGCTGCTTCGACTTCGTCGAGGAAGGCATCGACTTCCTCTTCGTCGTAGCCCGGCCTGAGCCTGGTCGTGCTGAACTGCTTGTTCCGCACATCCGCGGGCGTCAGTGGCATCTCTTCTCCCTGGAGCTTTGTCCCATATGGACGCTACCTGATGAC
>DATHPF010000056.1:0-69966 GCA_035484155.1 Streptosporangiaceae bacterium | reverse complement strand
AAAGTTGCTGGGGTCGCGAGCCCGCTGGCCTATGCAAAGTGGGCGCAGCCAGTCTTCGAACTCGTGGCGCTTCCTTTGCTCTATCTGATCTACGACTCGCTTGCGCTACCCATCCGGCAGCGCTGGGTTGCAATCTTCCTGTATACCGCCAGCAACTGGGTCGGCCAGGACTACTTCTCGCCGCAGGCGCTCGGATCGGTACTCAGCCTGGGCATAATGGCGCTAGCTCTACGGTGGCTATACGTGGCTAGGCCCGTACGGGACCGGCTACGCTTCCCGTGGCCGAATCGCCGTCATACCCGTCGGCCGCGCCGGATGCAAAGCGAAGGCTTGCATTGGTGGAGCCTCCCGAAGGAATATGACCGGCGCTGGTCGCTGCTCATATGCGGGACCATCATAGGCATATACTTTGCCCTCAGCATGACGCATCAGCTATCCCCGTATATGGTGGCGATCCAGCTCGGCGGACTAGCAGTTGCGGGGATGCTGCGGCCGAAGTGGCTGCCAGTCGCGCTTGCGGCAGTAGCCATAGGCTACCTATTGCCTCACTTCGGCTTCGTTAATAGCCATTTTGGTCTGCTGAGTTCCCTCGGGTCATTCCTTAACAATGCCAAGCCGCCGTCGCTTTCCGTCACCCCCGTCGTGGCTGCGAGCGAAACCACTATTGCACGATGCTCCGAGCTGCTGTCGATTGGCATCTGGTGTCTGGCGCTGGCTGGCGCATGGTTTCGAAGAAGGTCGCGCCAGCCCTGCCTGGCACTGGTTTTCCTCGCATTCTCGCCTTTCGGATTGCTTGCAATTCAGGCCTATGGCAATGAGGGCGTCCTGCGCGTCTTCCTATTCTCCCTGCCGTATGCAGCGGCCTTGGCCGCGATAGCGCTGCTGCCGCCACCCGCGGTGATCCTAGCTAAAACCAAACATCACCGCGCGCGCATGCGCCTGAAGAACCGAGGTCGAGGGACAGTGCCTGTCCTCATCGCACTGGGTGCGGTGTTGGCTCTGTTCTTCCCTGCGTTCTTCGGCAATGACGGTCACAACGTTATGCCCGCCAACGACGTGAATACCTTGACGGCGTTTCAGCAATATGCCGTGCCAGGGACGATATATGCGGCTGTAGCTAATGGGCCGTTCGACGACACGAGTAATTATAACTTGAGCAACATAGAACAGATCTTTGCCTCAGGCCTCCTCGGCGCTAAATGGCAGGTCGGGCCAAATGTCGCAACTCTTATCCTGGACGTTGCGCTGAGGCAGACCGATCGCAGCAGGCCAGTCTACGTCGTGATAGCGTCCAGCATGGTTGGCTACAATCAAGCATATGGCTTGGCACCTGCTAATGCCTTCGAGGTGCTGGAGCGGTCGTTGGCTCACACGCCGCCTTGGCAGCTTATTGTGCATCAAGGCGATGTGGAGATCTACGAACTGCCGCCCAATACCTTGCCGGTCATTGGTGGTCGTGCGCAGGGCGGCGAGAGTTCTGGCTCTGCGGCAGGGTCGACGACAAGGTAGGCACTTACTTCTCGACCAGAGCTATGCTGGCAGCTTCGCTGGGTCAGGTAGCACGGCGGCTTTCTCGCTTGCGGCCGATATGACATCGACGACGCGGTTCTGTTCGGCCGCGGTGAGTTGATGGAAGAGCGGGATTATCAGGGTCGACGCCGATAGCCGTTCTGTGACTGGCAGTTGCACGTCACGCACCAGATTGGCGTAGGCCGGCTCCAGGTGCGCGGCCATAATTCCTCGGCGCGACGAGATCCCGGCGTCGGCCAGCATCTGAAGCAGATCGTTCCTGGCCACCGGGAAGTCCGCTGGCAACGCGACCCAGAACGACTGGAAGTTTGTCAGGCCAAAACTTGGGTCCGAGATCGTCCTCAGGCCGGAAATCTGGCTGAGCAGGCACTGGTATCGCTGCGCCAGCTCTCGCCGACGCTCGATGATCTCGTCCAGTCGGCCGAGCTGCACGAGCCCGATCGCGGCCTGGATGTCCGTCATCCGGTAGTTGTAGCCAACTTCGTCGTAGCGCTCTATGACAACCCGCTGCTCGACGTGCCTTGCCGCGGCACTGACATTCATGCCGTGCTCACGGAGACGGCGCAATCTGGCGGCCACGTCTGGGTCAGGCGTTGTAATCATTCCGCCCTCGCCGGTGGTCAGCAGCTTGCGAGGATGGAAAGAGAAGGCCGCCAGCGCCGCTCCAGCACCAGCCGGACGGCCGCGATACGTCGATCCCGCCGCGCACGCCGCATCCTCGATGACCGCAATGCCGCGCGGGTCGCATAGTTCCCGCATTGCGTCAAGGTCCGCCGGAACGCCGGCCTGGTCAACGAGAATCACAGCTCGGGTGCGGTCGGTCAGCAAAGGCGCGACTGTCTCAACCGTGAGGTTCAGCGTGTCCGGCTCCACGTCCGCGAACACAACTCGCGCACCCACGTATCGGGCCGCGTTAGCCGTTGCTATGAACGACATGGACGGAGCGACAACCTCGTCGCCACGGCCGACACCAGCGACGATCATAGCCAGGTGCAGGGCCGCGGTGCACGAGGAGACCGCGACCGCATGGCCGGTGCCGGTTGCTGCCGCGAATGCTGCCTCGAACTCCGCTACCCGAGGGCCTTGGGCAATCCAGCCCGAGCTGATGGCCTGGGCTGCAGCCTCCGCTTCCTCTGGGCCAAGGAGCGGGCGGATCACCGGAATCACTGTTGAGCTCGCCACCAATCAACCAGCCTGGCGAGTCCCTCGTCCAGGCTAATCTCGGCCTTCCAGCCGAGCGCACGCGCAGCTGCAGATGTATCGGCTAGACGTCTGACGACACCGTTGACGTCCCGCTCCGGTCCGAACTCCAACGGCAGGCTGGAGCCCATTACTCGCTGCAGCCCGTGAGCTAGCTCGATGAGGCTCGTCTCCGTGCCGCTGGCGATGTTGAAGATCTCGTCGGTGACGTCGCTCTCCGCGGCCAGAATGTTCGCCCTTGCGATGTCCTCTGTGTAGACGAAATCCATCGTTTGCAGGCCATCACCAAGTATGAGCGGCGCCTGCCCGGCGGCGATGCGTTGCATCCATCGAATGAGGACCTCGGTGTATCGGCCGTAGATGTCCATCCGTGGCCCGTAGACGTTGAAGTAGCGGAGCGCGACGTAGTCCAGTCCGCGCATGGCGTGGAAGCTGCGGAGCAGGCCCTCGTTGAACGTCTTCGCAGCGCCGTACAGCGTGTCATTGTTGTACGGGGGATGGTTCTCAGTCGTGGGGAAGTGGTCGGCGCCTCCGTATACCGAAGCCGAGGATGCGGCGACGACCTTGCGGACACCCGCGTCGACGCTTGCCTCGATGACTTCGTACGTACCGTCGACGAGGACTTCGAGCGCCAGACGGGGCTCCGAGCTGCACTGGGTGATCCGGATTGCCGCCTGGTGGAACACCAGGTCGACCCCTTGCATCAACCGACGCACAAGATTGCCGTCGCGGATATCTCCCTCTTCCACCCGCACCCGGCCGGAGGGCATCGCCTTGGAGAGATTCTGGCGGCTACCGCGAACGAAGTTGTCCAGCACAATTATTTCGGCCGCGTCAGCGTCAACTAGCCGGTCCACTATCGTGGATCCGATAGTGCCGGCGCCGCCGGTCACAAGGCAACGTGTTCCCGCTATCACGATTCCTGCCAATCCTCTCGCTGCTCTCTGGAGTCAGAATCCCTGCCGTGCCCATGAATAACGCCGGAATCGGTCTCTAATCTCACGTATGACGGCTGACCAGACCAGCGGCTGCAAGTACGGTGTGACCCGTGGTCCGATCGAGCGACGGAACTGCAGGCCGCGGTAGATACCTAGGCTCGCAGTGTCGGGCCAGCAGTCGAACGCGAATGCCACCAGTTCGTCAACCGGGACCCAGTCAGTCCGACGACGGTCGTAAGCCCGCACAGCTACCCACAAGGCTTCGTGAGCGAGGCGTCGATGTACGACGCGTGACAGGTTGGCTGCGTCAGGCAAAAACGGCTCGCAGTGCTTCAGTACTGCCTCATAGGCAGCTCGCAGCTGCGTGAATCGCACAACGAAGTCGTCAAGCCCTAGCGACATGTTCGCGTCATGCCTGCGGTAGTAGGCTTGATCTACGCCTAGATATCCAACGTCCGCGTGCGCGGCCAGCCGCATCCACATCTCGGCATCACTCGTGTGGTACAAACGTGGGTCGTAGCCGCCGACCTGATGCTGGAGTGAAGTCCGGACGACCACTGCCGGCGAGGCTACGCGGTTTACCGGCTCCCTGAAGCGCCGCTCGAGCCACCGGCGGCCTGCGAAGACTCGCTCCAGCCGGCAGGTCAACTGCGCAGGTGGCGCCTCGTCGCTACGGAACCACACTGCGTTTCCGTAGACGAAGCCAACGTTTGGATGCCCGTCAAGGAATTCGGTGGCCCGGCGAAGCGCACCGGGAGTGAGCTTGTCATCGGCGGACAACAGGACACAGTAGTTGCCTTCCGCCCAATCCAGCAGCCCCTCATTATAGGTCGGAATGGCGCCGCGGTTGACGGGATGAACCACTACCTCGACACGGTCGCTGCTGGCTGCCAGCTTTCGCGCGATGTCGGCACTGTCGTCTTGTGACGCGTCATCAATAATGAGCACGTGCACATCTGACTCGGGCTGGTCGTCGATAGCACTAGCGACGCAATCGGGTAGGAACTTGCCATAGTTGTAACAGGGAATGACAACATCGACCCGGCTCATACCCCGATTTCCTGACGGGCTGGAGCGGCGGCCCGGGCGCGTCGGATCCCGCGCAACGGTACGGGCGCCCCCTGGAGCTCGATGCTACGCGTCGCGGCCTCGAGGATGTCCAACACCCGCAGGCCCGAGAGGCCGTCGGTGAGGGGCGGTCGGCCTGTGCAGATGCTGTCGGCAAACTCCTCTACGACGCCCCTGAGCGCCTCACGCTCAGCAAGGGCCGGAGATACTAGGTCGCCGGTGCGGTATGACACAAAGGCTTGCTGACGGTCTGCCGCATCCGCCTCCTCGGCGGGCAAGAGGTCAACGCCCCGGTCAAAGACAGTCACCCGCTGCAAGGGATTGAGATCGTCCCAGAGCAGCGCGCGCTTTGACCCGCCTATCATGGTGGTGCGGATCTTCGTCGGTGACAGCCAGTTCAGGTGGAAGTGGGCGATGGCGCCACCGGTCAGCTGAATGGTCACGAAGGCGACGCAGGAGCGGCCAGTGCCGATCGGGTCGGCCGCGTGCGCCGCGACGGTGAGAGCTTCTACGCCGGGCGGCAGGATCGACTCCAGGATTGAGATGTCATGCGGTGCCAGGTCCCACAGCACGTCGATGTCTGGCTGTACCAGCCCTAGATTGATCCGGACCGAGTCAAAAAAGTGAAGTTCTCCGAGGTCACCGGCGTGTATGAGCTCTCGGATCTTCATGACAGCGGGCGTATAGCAGAACGTGTGGTCGCACATGAGCACCACTCCGGCGCGCTCTGCCTCCTCTACCAGCCGGAGGCCGTCCTCGTACGTGGCCGCAAGCGGCTTTTCGACCAGGACATGTTTACCGGCCCGCATTGCCGCAACGGCGATCTCACAATGTGAGCTGGCGGGAGTCGCTATGGCTATCGCGGCCACCCGTTCGTCGGCGAGCACGGCACCAAGGTCATCAGTTACACCGACAGTTGAATAAGGGCCAAGAACGTCGGCTGCGCGAGCCTTGTCCAGATCACAAACCCAGGTAAGCCGATAGCTCGGGCAGCCGGCAAAATTGCGCACAAGGTTCGGCCCCCAGTAGCCAGCTCCAACCACCGCGATACCGATCGGTGGAACTAGCCTCTGGGTGTGGCACGCCAACGCAAACCTCTTCCTCGCGACAGACACCGCATGCAGACATCACCCTTGGCCAAGTCTCTCCTCGGCTACCGGCCACGCGCCGCCTGCTGATCCGAAAGACACCTTACTTGGCGCGAACGACCCCTCGCGGCAGAATTCGCCCGGAAGCGTAGCGCGTGCTAAGCAGACGCGCGAGCGGGCGATCAGGTTGCCTGACCAGTGGGATTACTGCCCGATGGGCCGAGATCCCTAGCCGAGCCGTGGGACTTCGGTCATCGCCAGCAGACCGCCTGACTCGCTGAACAGTTCGCCCGTCTGGGGGCAGCGCCAGTGCGAATCTCCGTCCGGGACCAACGTGACCCCCGCTTGCCCGACCCACCCAATTCGTCGGGCCGGAACACCCGCAACGAGCGCAAAGTCGGGCACGTCCCGCGTGACCACAGCTCCGGCCGCCACAAGGGCCCACCGGCCAATCTGGATTCCGGCAACGACTACGGCGCGAGCACCGATCGATGCTCCCTCGAGTACAACAACGCCACGGGCATCCCAGTCGCCGGGCCGCTTCAGATCGCCGGTCCCGGAGACTGATCGCGGGTACAAATCGTTCGTCAGTACGGCGGCCGGTCCAATAAAAACCCCGTCGCCCAGCCTGGCAGGCTCGTAAACCAGCGCGTAATTTTGCAGCTTGACGTTGTCTCCAATGACCACGCCAGGACCAACGTAGGCCCCTCGGCCCACAATGCAACCGCGCCCGAGTCTCGCGTCCTCGCGGATCTGCGCAATGTGCCAGACGGAGGTTCCCGCGCCAAGTACTGCCCGCTCATCAACGTCAGCCGAATCCTGGATAAGAATTGCCCCCTCGGGGAGGCCGGCCGATCGGATGGCTGAGGGCATTTACGCAGTTCTCCTCTGGTACGCGACGGCTGCCAAGCGGTGGGTCAGCTGACGGATGCCACGCCGAGAGCGATCGCTCAGGTTCCCCTTGCCTCGTACTGACCTCGGGCACCGGCAAACCAGCATACTTGCTGATGCTACGGGTCATAAGGCAAGACCCTGGGCGTTACGCTCTGCTTTGCGAGCTACCGGCCGCTGCGCCTTCGCTGCTCGCTGAACTGCAGCGGTTGTGCAGTACCATCGCTAGCCCGCTACATCTCAAGCGAGCTGACCGCGTCTATCGATAGAGGCCCGAGGGTGAGTAGTAGTACCGACAGCATGACCGCGATACCGCTCGTTGACCTGCGCGCAGCGCACGCCGAGGTAGCGGCCGAAATCAGCACCGGACTTCAGAGCGTGATGGCCAGCGCCGCCTTCATTAAGGGTACGGAGGCGGATGCTTTCGAGCGGGAATACGCCGCATTTACCCGGGTGGCCCATTGCATCGGCGTGGCCAACGGCACTGACGCCGTCGAACTGGCCTTGCGCGCAACCGAGGTTCCTGCCGGGGCCGAGGTAGTACTGCCGGCCAATACGTTCGTGGCCACTGCCGAGGCCGTTGTTCGGGCCGGCGGGCGGCCCGCCTTCGCGGATGTGGATCCCGACTACCTCCTGCTCGACCCGCGCTCCCTGGAGGCGGCTATGAGCGAGGAGACGAAGGTCGTGCTCCCGGTGCACCTGTTCGGGCAGCTGGCCCCGATGGACGCCATCGCCAGCGTGGCAGCCCGGCGCGGGGCATTCGTAGTTGAGGACGCGGCCCAGGCGCATGGTGCGACCCAGGACGGGAAGCCGCCGGCCTCGATCGGGCTACTGGCAGGCGTGAGCTTCTATCCGGGCAAGAATCTCGGCGCCTATGGCGATGCAGGTGCGGTGCTGACCGAGTCGGGCGAGCTCGCCCGACGCGTGCGGCTCCTAGGCGACCACGGGTCGGAGCGCCGGTACGAGCACGTGACCATCGGATTCAACTCCCGGCTGGACGCATTTCAGGCAGTTGTGCTACGCGCCAAACTCCGCAGGCTGGCGGCCAGTAACTCCGCCAGGCGGCTGGCAGCGAGCCGGTACACCGAGCTTCTCGAAGACGTGCCAGGCATCATCCTGCCAGGGACAGCGCCCGGCAATGAGCATGTGTGGCACCTCTATACGGTGCGGGTGCCGGACAGGGATGAGGTGCTCCGTAGCCTCCAGGACGGCGGCATACAGGCGGCTATCCACTACCCAGTGCCCATTCATCTGCAACCGGCGTTCCGCTACCTAGGCTATGCGCCGGGTGACTTCCCCGTCGCCGAGGCAGCGGCGAAGCAGCTGCTATCGCTGCCGCTGTACCCTCAGATCACCGAGGAACAGCAGGTGCGGGTAGTGCGCGCGATCCGACACGCGGTCGGTTAACTTGCTGGCCGACGGCCAGCTGCGGGATGCCTGGGTCCTGGCCGGCGCGAGGACCGTTCGGTCCGGCGGATAAGGGCATATGCCAAGGTTGCTGTATGGCCCGCGCCCAGCTCGACAAGAAGCCCGCCGACGTCTCGGCGATGTTCGACAAGGTCGCCGACCGCTACGACCTGCTGAACGACGCGCTGTCGCTGGGCATGGACCGCCACTGGCGCAAGGTCGTGGCCAGGGCTGTCGGTGGCGGGCCGGGCCAGGTAGTGCTGGACCTGGCGGCCGGCACCGGTACGTCAGCGCGTGCGTTCGTCCGGGCCGGCGGCCGATGCGTCGCTTGCGACTTCTCGTTCGGGATGCTGTCGGTGGGCGCCCGCCGGCCAGCGGCAGGCCTGAGCTTCGTGGCAGGCGACGCCCTGGACCTGCCATTCAGCGACGGCGTGTTCGATGTGGTCACGATCTCATTCGGCCTGCGCAACGTGGCCGACACCGGGCAGGCGCTGGCTGAGCTGCTGCGTGTCACCAGGCCGGGCGGCCGACTGGTCATCTGCGAGTTCAGCCACCTGCCGTCGCCGCGGCTGAACGCGCTGTACGAGCAGTACCTGACCAGGGCGCTGCCGCTCGTGGCCAGGCGGCTGTCGGGCAATGCCGAGGCGTACGACTACCTCGCCGAGTCGATCCGGGCGTGGCCGCCACAGCATGAGCTGGCTGGCAAGATCGCGGCAGCCGGCTGGTCCGGGGTGAGCTGGCGAAACCTGACGCTGGGCGTCGTGGCACTGCACGAGGCACGGCGCGGCGGCGGCGGGCTGCCGGTGCCACTATAGAAACGGAACGGGGTGGCTCTGCCTGCGCCGTCTGCCTGCCGCGGGGCGGCGAAACGGGTGCGAGCCACCGGGACTAGACTGCGACAGCGAAAGCTCTTGTGAAGAGGTTCACAAGACAGATCAGGACGGATCCGTGACCGAGCAAGTACCCCCCGCCGGCACCGGAGACTTGGCCCCTCAGCATGAGCCGGTCAGTGCTGTGCGTGTCCGCGCATCAGCGGCTAGCCGCGTGCGCGCCGCCGCCAGCGGCTCCGCCAGGGCCGATGACAGCGCCGACGTCATCGTCGTCGGCGCCGGGCCGGCCGGCTCAGCCCTCGCCTATTACCTTGCCACTGCCGGCCTGGATGTGCTGGTCCTGGAGAAGGCGTCCTTTCCCCGTGAGAAGGTCTGCGGCGACGGCCTGACTCCCCGCGCGGTCAAGGCGCTGACCGGCATGGGGGTCCCGATCGCGGCGACCGATGGCTGGCTGCGCAACAAGGGCCTTCGGATCATCGGCGGCGGCGGCCGGATCGAGCTCGACTGGCCCGACCTGTCGAGCTACCCGGGCTACGGGCTTGTTCGCACCAGGACAGACTTCGACCAGATTCTGGCCAGGCACGCGCAGAAGGCCGGTGCCAGGCTGCTCGAGGGCGTCAACGTGACCGGTCCGCTGCTCGACGACCGGACCGGCCGCATCACCGGCGTCACCGCCAAGGACGGCCAGCAGTTCCGGGGACGGCTCGTGGTCGCCGCCGACGGCAACTCCTCCCGGCTCTCTGTCTCGATGGGCCTGCACAAGCGAGACGACCGACCGCTCGGGGTCGCGGTGCGCACCTATTACACGTCCCCCCGCCACGAGGACGACTATCTCGAGGCCTGGCTCGACCTGTGGGACGGCAGCTCGCTGCTGCCGGGCTACGGCTGGATCTTCGGCATGGGTGACGGCACCTCGAACGTCGGGCTCGGGCTGCTCAACACCTCGACCGGGTTCGGCGAGATCGACTATCGCGAGCTGCTGCGCAAGTGGCTGGGCGCGATGCCGTCCGAATGGGGTTTCACCGAAGAGAACCGGACCCAGCCGGTCCGCGGTGCCGCCCTTCCCATGGGCTTCAACCGGACGCCGCACTACACCAACGGCCTGCTGCTGGTCGGTGACGCCGGCGGCATGGTGAACCCCTTCAACGGCGAGGGCATCGGCTACGCCATGGAGTCTGGGGAGCTGGCGGCCCGCGTCATTACCCAGGCGCTGGCGCGCCCGACGGCAGCTGGCCGCGAGCGCGTCCTGCAGACCTATCCCCAGCAGCTCAAAGAGGCCTACGGCGGCTACTACACACTCGGCCGCGTTTTCGTCGAGCTCATCGGCAAGCCATCGTTCATGCAGTTCGCCACCCGCCACGGCGTGAAGCGCCCGTACATCATGCGCTTCACCATGAAACTGCTCGGCAACCTGACTGAGACCCGTGGTGGTGACGCCGTGGACCGGCTCATCAACGCGGTGTCTAAGATGACGCCGGCGGCCTAACAGCCAATGCCTATCCAGACAGTGCCGATCCGGACACAGGAAATAAAGGGGTGACAGCTCGATGAGCCTCTACGTGCCGATTCTGCTGCTCGCCGCGCTGGCGGCTGTCTTCGCGGTGTTCTCGCTTGTCGCGGGCTCGGTGTCCGGCCCGAAGCGGTGGAACAGGGCCAAACTGGAAGCCTATGAGTGCGGCATTGAGCCGACCAGGCAGCCGCTGGGCATCCGGTTCCCGGTCAAGTACTACCTGACCGCCATGCTCTTTATCGTCTTCGACATCGAGATCATCTTCCTCTACCCGTGGGCGGTCTACTTCGACAAGCTCGGCGTCTTCGGCCTGGTCGAGATGGTCACGTTCATCGTGACGGTGCTGGTCGCGTACGCCTATGTCTGGCGGCGCGGCGGCTTGGAATGGGATTAAGCCATGGGAATTGAAGAAAAGCTGCCGAGCGGCATCCTGCTGACATCGGTCGAGAAGCTCGCCGGCTATGCGCGCAAGAGCTCGGTCTGGCCGGCCACGTTCGGTCTTGCGTGCTGCGCCATCGAGCTGATGGCCACCGGCGGCCCCCGGCATGACCTGGCCAGGTTTGGCATGGAGCGGGCGTCGAACACGCCCCGGCAGGCCGATCTCATGATCGTCGCCGGCCGGGTCAGCCAGAAGATGGCGCCGGTACTGCGGCAGATCTACGACCAGATGTCCGAGCCCAAGTGGGTCATCTCGATGGGCGTCTGCGCCTCCAGCGGCGGCATGTTCAACAACTACGCCATCGTCCAGGGCGTCGACCACATCGTCCCGGTCGACATCTACCTGCCAGGCTGCCCGCCCCGGCCGGAGATGCTGCTGGACGCCATCGTGAAGCTGCACGACAAGATCCAGAACATGAAGCTCGGCGTGAACAGGGAGCAGCAGGTGACCGAGCTCGAGGATGCCAGGCTCCGGCGGCTGCCGCTCACGGCCGGGGGAACTCTGCCGTCCGGTATTGGGCAGCCGGGCGGGCGGATTCAGCTGGGCCTGCTCGAGCAGCCTGCTCAGGACCCAGACCTGGGTGAAGCACAGTGACGGAGCGCGACGACCAGGCACCGGGATCCCAGGCCAGCCAATCCGAGAGCAGCCCGTCCCAGGGCAGTACCGCCGTGCCCGACCCGGCCGCGCTGGCCGGCCGGGACCGGCTCGCCGAGCAGGTGGCCAGGACCGGCATGTTCGGTACCTTGACGACGGGCGACACCTCCGGCTACGGCGGCCTGCAGGTGCGCCGGGCGCCCCGGCTTCCGAGCCCGCGTCCGTACGGCTCCTATTTCGACGAGATCGCCGACAATCTCGATGCCGCGCTGACGGCCGATGGCTCGTCTTTCGCCGCAGCGGTCGAGCAGGTCGTCGTCGCCAACGGGGACCTCACCTTCTATGTCCGGCGCGAGCAGCTCAGGGCGGTCGCGTCGAAGCTGCGAGATGAGCCCACGCTGGCGTTCGAGATGTGCCTAGGCGTCTCTGGCGTGCACTATCCGGCTGAGGCGGGCGAGGAGCTGCGCGCCGTCTACCACTTGCTGTCGATTACCCACAACCGCAGGCTCCGGGTTGAAGTGACGGTGCCGGACGCTGATCCGCACGTGCCGTCGTTGGTCGATATCTACCCCACCTGCAACTTCCACGAGCGCGAGACATGGGATTTCTTCGGCCTGATCTTCGACGGCCACCCCGCCCTGACCAGGATCGAGATGCCCGACGACTGGCGCGGGCACCCGCAGCGGAAGGACTACCCCCTCGGCGGCATCCCGGTGGAGTACCGCGGCGCGACCATACCGCCGCCCGATGAGCGGAGGTCCTACGAATGACGGCCTCGGCTGATCATCAGAGCCACGGCGCCACATCCACCGGCACGGCCGGCGGCGACGAAGCCAGCTACGACGAATACGACGAGGGCCGCGTTTACCACGTCAGCGGCGCGGACTGGGACGAGGTTGTCACCGCGGCCGTCGGCGACGACAGGCCCGGCGACGAGCGCATGGTCGTCAACATGGGCCCGCAGCATCCGTCCACGCACGGCGTGCTCCGGCTGGTGGTGACTCTGGACGGTGAGACCGTGACGGAGCTGCGGCCGGTGATCGGATACCTGCACACCGGCATCGAAAAAAACATGGAGTTCCGTAGCTGGACGCAGGGCGTCACGTTCTGCACCCGGATGGACTACCTGTCGCCGCTGTTCAACGAGACCGCGTACTGCCTGGCCGTCGAGAAGCTGCTCGGCATCACCGCGGAGATTCCGGACCGGGCCACCGTCATCCGGGTGCTGCTCATGGAGCTGAACCGGATCGGCTCGCACCTGACCGCAGTCGGGACGATGGGCCTGGAGCTGGGCGCGACGACGGTATTCATCTACGGCATGCGGGAGCGGGAAAAGACGCTCGACATCTTGGAGCTCATCACGGGGCTGCGGATGAACCACGGCTTCATCCGGCCAGGTGGCGTCGCACAGGACCTGCCGGCCGGCGCGCTGGAGCGCCTGCGCGAGTACGTGCGCATCATGCCGGGCCTGCTCGGCGAGATCCGGGCGCTCTTCGACGCCGCCCCCGCGTTTTTGGCCAGGACCAGGAACATTGCCTATCTCGACGTGACCGGCTGCATATCGCTAGGCGTCACCGGCCCCATCCTGCGTGCCGCGGGGCTGCCCTGGGACCTGCGCAAGAGCCAGCCGTATTGCGGCTATGAGACCTACGACTTCGACGTGCCGGTCCGGACCAGCGCCGACGCCTTCGGCCGGTACCAGGTGCGGATGGACGAGCTTGACCAGTCGCTGCGGATCATCGGCCAGTGCGTAGACCGCCTAGCCGAGTCGGCTGGGCAGCCGGTGATGATCGGCGATGCCAAAATCGGCTGGCCAGCGAAACTGGCCCTCGGCCCGGACGGCCTGGGCAACTCGCCCGACCACATCGCGCACATCATGAGCCAGTCGATGGAAGCCCTGATCCACCACTTCAAGCTGGTCACCGAGGGCTTCCGGGTACCTGCCGGTCAGGTATACGCGGCTGTGGAGTCGCCGCGCGGCGAACTCGGCTGCCACGCCGTCAGCGACGGCGGCACGCGGCCGTACCGGGTGCACTTCCGGGATCCATCCTTCACCAACCTTCAGTCGGTTTCGGTGATGTGCGAGGGCGGCATGATCGCCGACGTCATCGCTGCGGTCGCGAGCATCGATCCCGTGTTGGGAGGCGTGGACAGGTAATGGCGCTCAGCGACGAGGCGCGGGCCAGGCTTGCACCGCAAGCCGCCGAGATCATCGAGCGATACCCGAAGACACGCTCGGCCCTGCTGCCGCTGCTGCACCTGGTGCAGTCCGAGGAGGGCTACGTGTCGCAGGACGGCATTGAGTACTGTGCCGACCAGCTCGGCCTGACCGAGGCAGACGTCACCGGCGTGGTGTCGTTCTACACGATGTACAAGCGCAAGCCGATCGGCGAGTACCACGTCGGTGTCTGCACGACCGCGTTGTGCGGCGTCATGGGCGGCGACGCGATCCTGGCGGACCTCAAAGACCACCTGGGCGTCGGCCTCGACGAGGTCACGCCGGACGGCAAGGTCAGCTACGAGCACGTGGAGTGCAATGCGGCCTGCGACTACGCGCCGGTGGTGATGGTCAACTGGGAGTTCTTCGACGACATGACACCGCAGTCGGCGCGCGATCTGGTCGACGGACTGCGGGCAGGCGCGGAGGTCAAGCCCACGCGCGGCGCGCCGCGGCTGTGCACCTGGAAGCAGGCGTCGAAGATCCTGGCCGGTTTCCCCGATGGTCAGGCGGCCGAAGGGCACACCGCCGGACCCGCGACGCTGGCGGGCCTGCGCATCGCCAAGGAGCAGGGCTGGACGCCCGACGGTGCACGTACTGACGACGGTGCAAGTACCGGTGCTGGAGGCAAGCAGTAGTGTCGACGATCCTCATCCCCGAGCTCAGCGCTTTCTGGGACGACCCCGACTCCTTTACCCTGGCCGGCTACAAGCGCCACGGCGGATACCAGGCCCTGCCTAAGGCCCTGGCGATGCAGCCTGATCAGGTGATCCAGACCCTCAAGGACTCGGCTCTGCGCGGACGCGGCGGGGCCGGTTTTCCGACCGGGATGAAGTGGGGCTTCATCCCGCAGGGCGACGGCAAGCCGCACTACCTCGTCGTCAACGCGGATGAGTCAGAGCCTGGCGCCTGCAAGGACATGCCGACGCTGCTGAACAACCCGCACGCACTGATCGAGGGCGCCATCATCGCCTGCTACGCGATCAGGGCCGAGCGGGCGTTCATCTACGTGCGGGGCGAGGTACTCCACGTGGTGAGGCGGCTCCAGTACGCCGTGGCCGAGGCGCAGGAGGCCGGCTATCTGGGTGCGAACATCCTCGGCTCGGGCCTGAACCTGGACGTGGTGGTGCACGCGGGCGCCGGGGCTTATATCTGCGGCGAGGAGACGGCGCTGCTCGATTCGCTGGAGGGGTTCCGCGGCCAGCCCAGGCTCAAGCCGCCCTTCCCGGCGGTGGCCGGCCTGTACGCCTGCCCGACCGTCGTCAACAACGTCGAGTCGATCGCCTCCGTGCCGTACATCCTTCAGTACGGTGCCGCGGACTTCGCCCGCTTCGGCACCGAGAAGTCGAAGGGCTTCGGGCTGTTCTCGCTGTCCGGTCATGTCACGACTCCAGGCCAGTACGAGGCGCCGCTCGGCACCACGCTGCGCGAGCTGCTTGACCTGGCGGGCGGTATCAGGGCGGGGCACCGGCTGAAGTTCTGGACCCCTGGCGGCTCGTCCACGCCCCTGTTCACCGAGCAGCAGCTGGACGTGCCGCTGGATTACGAGTCAGTGGCCGCCGCCGGGTCGATGCTCGGAACGCGCTCGATCCAGCTGTTCGACGAGACCACCTGCGTGGTCCGGGTCACGCTCCGCTGGGTCGAGTTCTACGAGCACGAGTCGTGCGGCAAGTGCACCCCGTGCCGTGAGGGCAGCTACTGGGTGGTCCAGCTGCTGCAGGAGCTTGAGGCTGGCCAGGGCAGCGACGCCGACCTGGACAAGCTGCTCGACATCTGCGACAACATCACCGGCCGCTCGTTCTGTGCGCTGGGCGACTCGATCCAGGCGCCGGTCACCTCGTCGATCAAGTACTTCCGCGACGAGTACATCGAGCACCAGCGCCTCGGCGGCTGTCCGTTCGACCCGGCCGCCTCGACCCTCTTTGCCTTGGAGTCGGCCCGATGACAGTGCAGCCCGCGACCGGCCCTGCCGACGGCGTCAAGGTCACCATCGACGGATTCGAGATCACCGTGCCGAAGGGCACACTGATCATCCGGGCCGCCGAGCAGCTCGGCATCCAGATCCCGAGGTTCTGCGACCACCCGCTGCTTGCTCCGATCGGCGCCTGCCGGCAGTGCCTGGTGCAGGTCGAGGGTCAGCCCAAGCCGCCGGCCTCCTGTACCACCACGGTGACCGACGGCATGGTGGTCAGGACCCAGCTGACTTCGCCGGTTGCGGAGAAGGCGCAGCGCGGCATGATGGAACTGCTGCTGGTCAACCACCCGCTCGACTGCCCGATGTGCGACAAGGGCGGGGAGTGCCCGCTTCAGAATCAGGCGATGTCCACTGGCCAGGGCGAGACCAGGTTCTTCGGCGCCAAGCGTACGTTCCCCAAGCCCATCGCCCTGTCCGCCAATGTGCTGCTGGACCGCGAGCGGTGCATACAGTGCGCCAGGTGCACGAGGTTCGCCGACGAGATTGCCGGCGACCCGCTCATCGAGCTGCTCGACCGCGGACCGCAGGAGCAGGTCGGCGTCGCCGAGGGCGTGCCGTTTGACTCCTACTTCGCCGGTAACACCGTGCAGATCTGCCCCGTCGGCGCGCTGACCGGGGCGTCCTACCGGTTCCGGGCCCGGCCCTTCGACCTGGTGTCCACCCCGAGCGTATGCGAGCACTGCGCGGCGGGCTGCCGCCAGCGCACCGACCACCGCCGTGGCGTCGTGACCAGGCGCCTGGCCGGCAATGAGCCCGCGGTCAACGAGGAATGGAACTGCGACAAGGGCCGCTGGGCTTTTACCTACGCAACCCAGCCCGACCGGCTGGTCAGCCCGCTGGTCCGCGATGAGCGCGGTGTCCTCCAGCCGGCCTCGTGGCCGGAGGCCCTTGCAGTTGCGGCGCGCGGTCTGCTGGCGGCGCGGGGCCGGGCCGGCGTGCTGCCAGGCGGCCGGCTGACGCTCGAGGACGCCTACGCCTACGCCAAGTTCGCGCGGGTCGCGCTGGCCACTAACGACATCGACATGCGGGCCAGGCCGCACTCGGCCGAGGAGCTTCAGTTCCTCGCCGATCACGTCGCAGGGCGGGTGAACCTGACCTACGCCGAGCTCGAGCAGGCCCCGGCGGTGCTGCTGGCTGGCTTCGAGCCCGAGGACGAGTGCCCCATCGTCTTCCTCCGGCTGCGTAAGGCGGTCCGGCACCGCGGCATGGCGGTGTACTCGCTCGCGGCCCTCGCCAGCCTCGGCCTGACCAAGCTCTCCGGCACCCTGCTGCCGACGGTGCCGGGAGCCGAGGCGGCTGCTCTCACCGCCCTCGCGGACACAGAACCAGGAGCCGCCGACGTCGCGGCCGCGCTGCGCAAGCCAGGGGCAGTGATCCTGGTCGGCGAGCGGCTGGCCGAGGTGCCCGGCGCACTGTCCGCAGCCGTCCGGCTCGCCGAGCGGACCGGTGCCCGGCTCGCCTGGATTCCCCGCCGGGCCGGCGAGCGCGGCGCGATCGAGGCCGGTGCGCTGCCGAACCTGCTGCCAGGCGCCCGCCGTCTCGGCACGGCCGAGGCCGGCGGCGAGATCGCGCGGGCCTGGGGTGTCGCCTCGGTGCCGAGCTACCCTGGCCTCAGCACGACTGAGATACTCGCGGCCGCTGGCCGCGGCGACATCCAGGCGCTGCTCATTGCCGGCGTCGACCCTCGTGACCTGCCCGATCCGGCAGCCGCGCTGGCCGCCATCGAGACCGCTGGCTTCGTGGTGAGTCTGGAGCTGCGGGTCAGCGCGGTCACTGACCGGGCCGATGTGGTCTTCCCCGTCGCAGCGGTGGCCGAGAAACAGGGCACCTTCGTGAACTGGGAGGGCCGGCCAGGTTCGTTCACCGCCGCGCTGCCGGTCCCGTCGCTCCGCACCGACCTCGAGGTGCTGGCCGCGCTTGCCGACGAGATGGACGTGCACCTCGGCCTGCCCGACGCGGCCGCGGCCCGTCGCGAACTCACCATGCTGACGCAGTCGCCCGCCCTGTCACCCACACTCGGCCAGCCCACCCCTGGCCGGTACAGCCTGCAGGCCGCCGACCAGGCGCCTCACGGTCAGATCAGCCAGCTGGGGCTTGAGCATCCGGGGCCGGGGCACGCCCTGCTGGCCACCTGGCATAATCTCCTCGACGTCGGCAGGCTGCAGGACGGCGAGCCGAATCTCGCCGGCACTGCGCGCGCCGCCGTTGCGCGGATGTCCGCCGCCACCGCGGCGGAAGCCGGCACAGCCGATGGCGGCAAGGTCACCGTGGCAACCCGTCACGGCGCAATAACTGTTCCCGTGGAGATCGCAGATATGCCTGACCGCGTCGTCTGGCTCCCGGCCAACTCGGCCGGAAGTCAAGTCCGGTCGGCGCTGCGGGCAGGCCATGGCTCGGTCGTCTCGATCAGCAGCGGGGAACCTGTGAGGAGCGCGGAATGACTGGCATAGCTGCCGCGACGCCAGCCAGCAACGTTCCGACACTGGCCAGCTTCGGGCATGACCCGTGGTGGATCGTTGTCATCAAGGTCCTCATCGTCTTCCTGTTCCTCCTGCTTGGCACGCTGATCGCGATCTGGGCCGAGCGCCGCATCATCGGCCGGATGCAGCAGCGTCCCGGACCCAACAGGGCGGGGAAGTTCGGCCTGCTGCAGTCGCTCATGGACGGTGTCAAGCTCGCGCTGATGGAAGACATCGTGCCGCGCGGCGTGGACAGGCTGCTGTTCGTGATCGCCCCGGCGATATCGGTGATCCCGGCGTTCATCAGCTTCGCGATCATCCCGTGGGGGCCGATCGTCTCGATTGGCGGCCACCGGACGCCGCTCCAGCTCACCGACCTGCCAGTCGCGGTACTGCTGGTGCTGGCGATGAGCTCGCTGGGCGTGTACGGCATCGTGCTCGCCGGATGGTCTTCTCAGTCGCCGTACTCGCTGCTCGGCGGGCTTCGGTCGTCCGCGCAGGTGATCAGCTACGAGATCGCCATGAGCCTGTCGTTCGTGCCGGTCTTCCTCTACGCGGGCTCGCTGTCGACGTCGGACATCGTCTCAAGCCAGATCCACGGCGCGGCCTTCAACTTCTTCGGCTACATCTGGCACTGGCCATCCTGGTACGCGGTCTTGCTGCTGCCATCCTTCGTGATCTACCTCATCACCATGGTCGGGGAGACCAACCGGCTGCCGTTCGACCTGCCCGAGGGCGAGGGCGAACTGGTGGGCGGCTACCACACCGAGTACTCCTCGCTGAAGTTCGCGATGATCCAGCTCGCCGAGTACTGCGCCGTGATCACCGTCTCCGCGCTCGCGACCACGCTCTTCCTCGGCGGCTGGCGGGCACCGTGGCCGATCAGCGTGTGGTCGGGCGCGGACAGCGGCTGGTGGCCAGTGCTGTGGTTCCTGGGCAAGGTCGTCACGTTTGTGTTCGTGTTCTTCTGGCTGCGAGCCTCGCTGCCGCGCATCCGGTACGACCAGCTCATGAAGCTTGGCTGGAAGGTCCTCATCCCTGGCGGGCTCGCCTGGACGCTCGTGGTGGCTACCGCGCGGGTCTATCGGCGCCAGGGCGGCAGCGCGCCGGTGTACATCATCGCTGGCCTGATCGTCGTGGTCCTGCTGGCGTTGCTGTGGCGCTTCGAGCCGTCGGCGGAGCGGGCTGAACGCCTGGCCCAGGAGGCCGCGGACGAGCGCGAGGCGGACGGCGACGAAGCACCGCCGGCGGCCCCGTTCCCAACTCCGGCTTTGGATCTACCGCATTACCACGGCATCGGCAGTGCCAGCCCCGGTGAGTCGATCCTGGCCGCTGTGACCAGCGACGATACGAAGGAGGTCTGAGGTGCCTGCCTTCCTCAATACGATCAAGGGCTTTGGCGTCACGTTCCGGCAGATGTTCCGCAAGGTCGACACCGTGGAGTACCCGGAGGTGAAGCGGCCGACGGCGCCGCGTTTCCACGGCCGCCACCAGCTCAACCGGTGGCCGGACGGCCTGGAGAAGTGCATCGGCTGCGAGCTATGCGCGTGGGCCTGCCCCGCGGACGCGATCTACGTGGAAGGCGCGGACAACACGGCCGAAGAGCGGTACTCGCCGGGTGAGCGGTACGGCCGGGTCTACCAGATCAACTACCTGCGCTGCATCCTCTGCGGGCTGTGCATCGAGGCGTGCCCGACCCGGGCGCTGACGATGACCAACGAGTACGAGCTGGCCGACGACAGCCGGGAGAGCCTGATCTGGACCAAGGAGCAGCTGGTCGCTCCGCTGCAGTCCGGCATGGAGGCGCCCCCGCACCCGATGCGGCTCGGCGAGACCGAGGAGGACTACTACCGCCTGGGCGCGATGCTGGCACGCACTGAGCCAGGAGGGGAGCAGTGAGCCATACCTTCGTGCTGGCCGGCCCGGCGGCCGAGACCAGCAGGCTGATCGGGTTCTGGGTGCTCGCGATCATCTCGGTGGGCGCCGCACTCGGCATGGTGCTGGCCCGCAAGGCGGTGCACTGCGCGGTGCTGCTGGCGGTTGTCATGCTGTCGCTGGCCATCCTGTACCTGATGCTGGGCGCGCCGTTCCTGGCCCTGGTCCAGATCATCGTCTACACCGGCGCGGTCCTCATGCTGTTCCTGTTCGTCTTGATGATCGTCGGCATCTCGGCCGCCGACTCGATCGTCGAGACGATCCGCGGCCAGCGGCTGTGGGCGACCGTGGGGGGCATCGCCATGCTGGTGCTGCTCAGCCTGGTCATCGGCAATGCCGTCATCGGGCCCCAAGCGCCTGCGAGCCCCAAGTTCGGTAACGCCAACGTCACTTCGCTGGCCAACCTGATCTTCACCAGGTACGTGTATCCGTTCGAGATCACCAGCGCCCTGCTGATCACGGCCGCGGTGGGCGCCATGGTGCTGGCGCACCGTGAGCGCATCACGGCGAAGCCGACTCAGCGCGATCTCGCGGCTCAGCGGGTTGCCAGCGGGCGGCCGACGCCGCTGCCAGGCCCTGGCACCTACGCCCAGCACAACGCTGTGGACATGCCCGCACTGCTGCCAGACGGCAGCCAGTCGGAGCTGTCGGTCAGCCAGGTGCTGTCGGTGAGTCCGGCGCTGTCGGGCCGTACCGGCGGCGCCAGCGCGCCGCCCGCGCTGCCGGGCGGGACGGGCACCTCAGTCGGCCCAGGCAACTCAGGCGGGACGGGCGCCTCAGCCGGGACGGGCGGCTCGGCCGGCCAGGAAGCAGGTGACCACTAGTGGTAACCCCAGGTCACTTCATCGCCCTGTCGGTGATCTTGTTCGTGATCGGTGCCGTCGGCGTGCTAGTCCGGCGCAACGCGATCGTGGTGTTCATGTGCGTGGAGCTCATGCTCAACGCGGCCAACCTGGCTTTCGTGACGTTCTCCCGTGTACACGGTGCACTCGACGGCCAGGTGATCGCCTTCTTCGTGATGGTGGTCGCCGCCGCTGAGGTGGTCGTCGGTCTGGCGATCCTGACCGCCATCTTCAGATCCCGCAGGTCCGCGTCGGTGGACGACGCGAACCTGATGAAGTACTGACGAGAGGGAGCCATGACCGGCTCAGTCCACAGTGCGCTGGTGTCGCATGCCGCGCTGACGCCCTTGCACGCCACCGGCATCCAGGATGCCGCCTGGCTGCTGCTGGCGTTCCCGCTGTTCGGTGCCGCGGTGCTGCTGCTCGGCGGCAAGCGCACTAACTCGTGGGGCCATCTGCTTGGCGTGGCCATGCCAGTGCTGGCCCTCGCGTACGGCATAGCGGCGTACGTGCAGATGCTCGGCTACCCGGCCGCGGAGCGCGTCCGCGAGCTGACGGTCTTTCAGTGGATCGACGTCGCCAGGTTCCAGGTCCCGCTTGGCCTGCGCCTGGACCAGCTGTCCATCTGCTTCGTGCTCCTGATCACCGGCGTCGGCTCGCTCATCCACATCTTCGCGGTCGGCTACATGGCGAATGACCCGGAGCGGCGCCGCTTCTTCGGGTACATGAACCTGTTCCTCGCGGCCATGCTGCTGCTAGTGCTGGCCAGCAACTACCTCGTCCTGTACGCAGGCTGGGAGGGCGTCGGCCTGGCCTCCTACCTGCTGATCGGGTTCTGGCAGTACAAGCCGACGGCGGCGACGGCGGCCAAGAAGGCCTTCATCGCCAACCGTGTCGGTGATGTCGGCTTGTCGGTGGCGATCATGCTGATGTTCCAGCAGTTCGGCACCGTTACTTTCACCGGCGTGTTCGGCGCGGTGGGGTCGGCGAACCACGGCGTGGTGACCGCGCTCGGCCTCCTGCTGCTGCTCGGCGCGTGCGGCAAGTCGGCGCAGCTGCCACTCCAGTCCTGGCTGCTGGACGCCATGGAAGGCCCGACCCCGGTGTCCGCGCTCATCCATGCGGCCACGATGGTGACCGCCGGTGTCTACCTCATCGTCAGGTCCGCGCCGATCTTCAACCTGACCGCGGATGCCAGGCTCGCCGTCGCGATCGTGGGTGCGGTCACGCTGCTGTGGGGCGCCATCATCGGCTGCGCGAAGGACGACATCAAGAAGGCGCTGGCCGGATCCACGATGAGCCAGATCGGCTACATGATGCTGGCGGCTGGCCTCGGTCCGGCTGGCTACGTCTTCGCGATCGCGCACCTGATCGCGCACGGCTTCTTCAAGGCCGGCCTGTTCCTTGGCGCCGGGTCTGTCAAGCACGAGATGAACGACGAGGTCGACATGCGCCGCTTCGGCGGGCTGGCGAAGGTCATGCCGATCACCTTCGTCACGTTCGGCCTCGGGTACCTGGCGATCATCGGCGTCCCGCCGTTCTCCGGATTCTTCACTAAGGACCCGATCATCGACGCTGCCTTCGCCAAGGGCGGCGTGTCCGGTGCCCTGCTGGGCACCGCAGCGCTGATCGGGGCCGGAATCACCGCGTTCTATATGACCAGGGTCATGTTCATGACGTTCGCCAACGGGCGCCGCTGGGACGACGGCGTCCACCCGCACGAAGCGCCGCCGGTAATGACGTCGCCGATGGTCGTGCTGGCCATCGGCTCGGTCGCGGCCGGCGGGTTCCTGATCCTCGGTAACCGGCTGCTGAACTTCCTCGGCCCGGTCACCGGCGTCCCCCCGACCTCGCACGGCATCTGGACGACGTACGGCGTGATCACGCTGGTACTCGTGGTCATCGGGGCGGCGATCGCGTGGGCGCTATATGGCCGGCGCGAGATCCCGGTCACGGCCCCGGCTGGCAGTCCGATCACGGTGGCTGCCCGCAAGGACCTGTACGGCGACGCCATCAACGAGGGGCTGCTGATGCGGCCCGGCATGTGGATGACCAGGCTGTCGGTGTTCTTCGACAACCGCGGTCTGGACGGAATCGTCAACACGGTGGCGGCCACGTTCGGCGGCTCGTCCGGGCGCCTGCGGAAGTGGGAGTCAGGGCTGGTGCGGTCGTACGCGCTGTCGATGCTGGTCGGGGCCGTGCTGCTGGTCGGCGCGTTCCTGCTGGTGAGGTTCTAGAGCTGAGGATGCTGCGGATCTGATGAGCAATTTCCCCTGGCTGACCGTAGCGGGCGCCGTCCCGCTTGTTGGCGCGGTCGCGATCGCGCTGACCCCGGGCAGGTCAGCCCCTGGCAGCCCAGCCGACAAGAGGGCTCGTGACCTGCTGGTCAAGCGGATCGCGCTGGTGTTCTCGCTGGTGACCCTCGGGGTCACGATCGCTATGGCCGTGCAGTTCAAGGCCGGCGGCCCCCGGTTCCAGTTCCAGCAGGTCTACCAGTGGATCCCGCAGTTCGGCGTCCACTACGCGGTCGGCGTGGACGGCATCGCGCTCGTGCTGATCCTCATGTCCGTCGTGCTGATGCCGGTTGTGGTGCTAGCGTCCTGGAACGACGTCGAGGACGTCTCCGCCGCCGCGAGTGCCGCGGCTACCGCGAGCGGGGGGCGGCAGCCGCGAGTGCGCAGCGCGAAGTCGTACTTCGCCATGATGCTCGTACTCGAGACCATGATGATCGGCGTCTTCGCGGCCACCGACGTCTTCCTGTTCTACGTGTTCTTCGAGGCCATGCTTGTGCCGATGTACTTCATGATCGGCAGCTTCGGCGTCGGCCAGCGGCAGTACGCGGCGGTGAAGTTCCTGCTGTACAGCCTGCTCGGCGGCCTGCTCATGCTGGTCGCGGTCATCGCGCTGTTCGTGTACTCCACCCACGGCGGGCATCAGGGCACGTTCTTGTTCACGTCGCTGACCCACGTGGTGCTGAGCTCGACCGCGCAGAAGTGGCTATTCCTCGGCTTCTTCATCGCCTTCGCGATCAAGGCGCCGCTGTGGCCATTCCACACCTGGCTGCCTGACGCCGCCACGTCGGCGCAGCCTGGCGCAGCGGTGCTGCTGGTCGGCGTGCTGGACAAGGTCGGCACGTTCGGCATGATCCGATACTGCCTGGACCTGTTCCCGGCGGCCTCGCACTACTTCGCTGGCCTGGTCATCACCCTGTCAGTGATCGGCGTCCTCTACGGCGCCATAGTGGCGATCGGCCAGGCCGACATGAAGCGCCTGATCGCCTACACCTCGGTGTCTCACATGGGCCTGATTACGCTTGGCATCTTCGCCATGACCAGCCAGGGCCAGTCCGGGGCGACGCTCTACATGGTGAACCACGGCTTCGCCACCGGTGCACTGTTCATCCTGGCCGGGTTCATGGTGAGCAGGCGCGGCTCGCATCTGATCTCCGACTACGGCGGGGTGCAGAAGGTCGCCCCCGTGCTGGCCGGGCTGTTCCTGATCGCCGGCCTGGCCGGCCTGTCGCTGCCTGGCCTGAACACGTTCGTGAGCGAGTTCCTGGTGCTCGTCGGCACCTTCACCAGGTACGAGGCAGCCGCGATCCTGGCGACGCTCGGCATCATCCTGGCCGCGATCTACATCCTGTGGATGTACCAGCGGACGATGACCGGGCCGGTGCGGGCCGAGGTGGCGAACATGCCTGACCTGAAGCCACGTGAACTGTGGGCCGTCGGGCCGCTGATCGCGCTCATCATCGTGCTCGGGGTGTACCCCAAGCCGGTTCTCAACATCATCAATCCGGCCGTGCACAGCACGCTGGTGGGGACGCATTCCACTGACCCGGTACCGCCGCATCCGGCCCAGCCGGTCAGCCCGGTGAGTACGACCAGTCTCGTGCACCACGCCTGGGTCCCTGACCTGGGCCAGGCGACCCGCCTGACCCAGCCTGCACTGACCCAGCCTGCACTGACCCAGCCTGCACTGACTCAGCCGACCCTGACACAGCCTGCACTGACGCCTGTACTGAAGCAAGGGAGCTCGGGGTGACCCGGATCGTGGCGGCTGCCGCGCCAACTATCGCGGCCCCGCACATCGAGTGGAGCCTGCTCTCCCCGATGCTGCTGGTCTTCGCCGCCGCCCTGGCGGGCGTGCTGATCGAAGCGTTCGCCGCTCGCGACCTGCGACGGCCGATGCACATCGTGCTGGCGCTCGGCAGCCTGGCGGGCGCGTTCGTGCTCACCATCGTGCTCGCTGCCCGCAGTTCGATCTTCGCTGACGGTAAGCACGGCGCCGTGGTCGCCGTGGGCGCCGTGGGCGTCGACCGGCCCACGCTGTTCATCCAGGCAACGATCCTGATCCTCGCGTTCGTGAGCGTGCTGCTGATCGCGGAGTCGTCGCGTGAGGTCAGCGCTTTCACGCCGCAGGCCGCCGCCATTCCCGGTAGCGCCGAGGAGCGCGAGGGCATACTGGCCGGCGTCGCGCACACCGAGGTCTACCCGCTGACTTTGTTTGCCGTCGGCGGCATGCTGTTGTTCCCGGCGGCTAACGACCTGCTGACAATGTTCATCGGGCTCGAGGTGCTGTCGCTGCCGCTGTACCTGCTGTGCGGCCTGGCGCGCCGCCGCCGTCTGCTGTCCCAGGAAGCCGCGATGAAGTACTTCCTGCTGGGCGCGTTCTCATCGGCGTTCTTCATCTTCGGCGTGGCCATGCTGTACGGGTTCTCGGGCTCGGTGCAGCTGTCTGCGATCGCGACGGCCGCCCAGTCCGGCACGCAGTCGGCGACGCTGCTGTACGCCGGGATCGGGCTGGTCGGCCTCGGCCTGCTGTTCAAGATCGGGGCCGTGCCGTTCCACGCCTGGAAGCCTGACGTTTACCAGGGCTCGCCGACGCCCGTCACCGCGCTGATGGCGTCGTGCACGCTGGTAGCGGCCTTTGGCGCGCTGCTGCGCGTCTTCTACGTCGCGTTTGGCCAGCTGACCTGGGACTGGCGGCCGGCTATGTGGGGCGTCGCCATTTTGACCATGCTGGTCGGCTCGATCATCGCGATCACGCAGACGGACATGAAGCGGCTGCTCGCCTACTCCTCGATCGCGCAAGCCGGCTACATCCTCACCGGCGTCGTCGCGGCCAACACGGCCGGCCTGTCGGGCAGCATGTTCTACCTGGCCGCGTACGGCTTCGCGACCATCGGCGCATTCGCCATCGTGACGCTGGTGCGCGACCGGGGCGGTGAGGCGGCGCACATGTCGAGCTGGGCGGGCCTCGGCAAGCGCTCGCCACTGGTGGCCGGGGTCTTCGCGCTGTTCTTGATCGCGTTCGCAGGCATCCCGCTCACCAGCGGATTCACTAGCAAGTTCGCGGTGTTCAACGCGGCTATCCAGGGCGGGGCACTGCCGCTCGTCATCGTCGGCGTGATCAGTAGCGCCATCCTTGCGTTCCCGTACGTCCGGGTCATCGTGCTGATGTTTTTCAGCGAGCCCGCGGCTGAGGGTCCGGTCGTAATCCGGCCGAGCGCGTACACCGGCGTGGCCGTCGCCATCGGCGCAGTTGCGACTATCGTGCTCGGCGTGGTCCCGCAACCGCTGCTGAACCTGGCGAACCACGCGGCCAGCTCGCTGTTCGTCCGCTAGCAGGACCGCAGTCCAGCCGTTGCCAAGCTAGGCGCATATCTTGGTGAAGGCTGGAGGATAGCCTCAGCTATGACTGGCCCGCGTTCTAGGATCGGCGAGCCATGAGGGGACCCACGTGATTGCCGCCGTTCCGATGGAACTCACCGACGCAGCGCTCGCGTCCGATGTCGTCGACGGGCTTGCCCTGGTCGAGGAAGGCCTGCGCGTGGCCGCGCACGCTGGGCACGACGTGCTCGCTGAGGCCTCCGCGCACTTGATGGAAGCCGGCGGTAAGCGATTCCGTCCGACGCTGGTCCTGCTCGCTGCCCAGTTCGGCGATCCCAGAGATCCGCGGGTCGTGCCGGCCGCCGTGGCCGTCGAACTGACCCACCTCGCCACCCTGTACCACGACGACGTGATGGATGAGGCGGTTGTCCGTCGCGGCGGCGATAGCGCGAACTCTCGCTGGGGCAACACCGTCGCGATCCTGACGGGCGATTACTTGTTCGCCAAGGCGTCAGCGATCCTGGCCAGCCTCGGTCCGGACGCGATCAGGATTCAGGCCGACACCTTCGAGCGTCTGGTCACGGGCCAGATCGCCGAGACCATAGGCTGCCGGCCTGGCGACGATCCGCTCGAGCATTACATGCGGGTCGTGACCGAGAAGACGGCTTCGCTCATCGCGACGGCGGGGCAGTTCGGCGCGATGTACTCGGGTGCGCCGCCGAGCGTAGTCGAGCGGATTACGCCTGCCTGCGCGGCGCTCGGCGTGGCCTTCCAGCTGTCCGACGACATCCTCGATGTGGCGAGCGAATCGGCGCAGTCCGGCAAGACGCCCGGCACGGACCTGCGCGAGGGCGTGCGCACGCTGCCGATGCTGCATGCCTTGCGGTCAGCCGACGGGGCTGGCGGCAGGCTCGTCGACCTGCTCAGCATGGGCGAGCTCACTGATCCTGCGCTGCACGAGGAGGCGCTGGGCCTGCTGCGGAGCCATCCGGCCATGGACATGGCCAAGGCAGACACTCGGCGCTGGGCTGACCAGGCCCGCAGACAGATCCTTGGCCTGCCCGACGTCCCGGCCCGGACGGCATTCGAGGCTTTGTGCGAGTTCGTGGTCGAGCGCACGGGGTAGTCAGCCCTTATGGGCGTGCTAGGCAAACTGCTGACTGCCGGAGTCGCTGGCTGCGCGGCCATCGTCATAACGGCGTGCGGTGGCAGCGGATCAATGAGCGGTTCGGTGAGCGCTCCGCCCAAAGAGCCATCGTCGGCTGCGCTGCTGACCGCGATGCAGGCGTCGGTGCGGCAGGCAAGCAGCGTGCACGTGACCGGGAACCTGACCAGCAGCGGCACTCCGATCAGCGTGGACTTGGATTTGCACAGGAACGGGGACGTGTCCGGAACTGTCAGTCAGAATGCGGCCCCGTTCCAGGTCGTCGGCCTCAACAACCTGACCTACATCAAGGCGACGCCTGCGTTCCTCCAGGAGGTCAAGGCGCCGGCTAGTGCCTGCGCCGTTGTCTGCGGCAAGTGGCTCCAGCTGACCACCGCCGAAGCGGGTCAGCTCACCGGCGATCTCAGCATGAACAGCCTGACCGCCCCGCTCACCTCTGGTCAGGTGCCAGCGCTCACTCAAGCTGGCAAGGCGACCGTCAACGGCCACTCTGCCTGGGTGCTGCGCGCGTCTGACGGGAGCAAGCTGGACGTCAGCACCTCGAATCAGCACTACCCGATAGCGGCCTCCACCGGCGGGAGCACCCACGAGGTGGTCACCTACTCGCAGTGGAACGCAGCGCCGCAGGCGGTCGCTCCGCCGGCGAACCAGGTGCTGAACCTGAACAACCTCAAGTAACCAGATATCTGGGTATAGCGGGCGCAGCGTACCGGCCAGCGGCGGGCGGGGAATCCAGGGCATGGCCGGCTCGTTGTGCTTGGCGACGCGAGGAGGAACAGTGAGCATATTCGGACAGCGCAAGGCGCAGATGGTGACGGCGCAGGACGCACTGCCGGGGCGCGAGACTGCCATGCGGGTCCCCGCTCGGCACGAGGTGCTCGAGACGTCGCTGCTGCCGCCGTATCCGGCAGGTACCGAGGTCGCCGAGTTCGCGCTGGGCTGTTTCTGGGGCGCAGAGAAGAACTTCTGGCAGACGCCCGGCGTGGTCTCGACCGCCGTCGGCTACGAGGGCGGATTCACCCCTAATCCGACGTACGAGGAGGTCTGCAGCGGCCGAACTGGCCACGCCGAGTCTGTGCGCGTCGTGTTCGACCCCGCGAAGGTCAGCTACGCCGAGTTGCTGAAGGTCTTCTGGGAGTCCCATAACCCCACGCAGGGCATGCGTCAGGGCAACGACGTCGGCAGCCAGTACCGGTCGGCGATCTTCTACCAGTCCCCGCGGCAGCAGGCCGAGGCCGAGGAGTCGCGGGCGAATTACCAGAAGAGACTGTCGGAGGCCGGATACGGCGATATCACGACGGAAATCGTGCCCGCGGGCACCTTCTACTTCGCCGAGGACTACCACCAGCAGTACCTGAGCGACGCCAAGAATCCGTATGGGTACTGCCCTGACCACGGCACTGGCGTGTCCTGCCCGATCGGGGTCGTGAGGGCCAGCGGCCCAATCGGATCTGTCTCGGCGGACTCCTGAACCAGGCCGTCCACCGGATACGTCGTGGTGGTGGTGGCGTCGCTGTCCCTACAGCGCGCCAGCTGATGTGGCCACAAAATTGTGATACATTGTAGCCATGACAACGGACGCACATTCAGTCGGACTGAGGGACCTGCGCCACCACACGAGCGAGGTCCTGGCGCGGGTCCGGCATGGCGAGACTATCGATGTCACCGAGCACGGGCGGCTTGTCGCGCGCATCGTTCCCGTCGGGGCACGCGAGCCGACGCCGATCCTGGCGCGCCTGGTCGCCTCCGGGCGAGCGTCGCTCGCCCGGCGACCGGGTTACCGTCCCCGCATGCTGCCAGGCGATGGCAGTGACAGCCTCTCCGAGACTCTCAACGCAATGCGGGACGAGGAACGCTGGTGAGCCTCTATTACGCCGACACCTCCGCCGTGATCAAGCTCCTAGTCGAAGAGACGGATTCGAACGCATTCGCGGCCTTCTACGATGCCCATAGCGAAGCCGAGTGGGTCAGTTCAGCGCTCCTGCGGATCGAGGTTATGCGTGCGGTCGCCCGGGCTAGGCCCGCGCTGTTGCCCGCGGCGCGGGACATGCTCCTCGCGTTCTCCTACATCGCGATTGATGGCGACGTCGTGGAGGGGGCTATGAACGAGCCTGACCGCAGCCTGCGATCGCTGGACGCCATCCATCTTGCGACCGCTCGCATCCTCGCTCCCGAACTCGATGCCCTTGTCACTTACGACGATCGGCTCCGCAAAGCCTCGAGCGACGCCGGACTGGTCACGGTCTCGCCCCAGGACTGAGGCGGGTTGCCACCTGCGAACCGCCGCTAGCCGACCGCCTCGTGCTTGCGAGCACGGTAGGCGGCTACGTGCAGGCGGTTGCCGCACGTGCGGCTGTCACAGTAGCGACGTGACCGGTTCTTGGACAGATCCACGAACACGTCCCGGCAGGCTGGCGACTCGCAGCTGCGGATGCGCCGGGCTTCGCCCGCGACGACGAGCCAGGCGAGGCCCATCGCGAAGTGCGCGGTCATCCGGTCGGCGAGCGGTGAGGTCGGCCGGGACACGTGCAGGTGCGGGCCGCGGCCATCGTGGGCCACGATCTGCGGGCTGGCCCCCGTCTGCGCGAGAACCGCGTTGATCTGAGCAATGGCGTCGTCCTCGTCACCCGTCTCGCACGTAGTGACGATCGAGTCAAGCCGGTCCCGGTAATCGCGTGCCTTAACCAGGTCGGCCGCAGTCCCCCGGACGCCGGCGAAGGCGTATCTGTCTGCCATCGCCTGGAGGTCGGATAGCTCGCGTAGCTGATCCCCAGCTCGCGCCCGGCCAGTGTTGACGAGCTCGACACAGCCCGCCATGGCCTCAAGCTGGTCAGCATCAAAATGACTTTGACCCCTGTCGCGTGCGCCGAGTAGTGTTGCTGCCATGTCAGTACCGTACGACGAAACGGTCATGACCGCCACCGGTCGCAGCAGTCTCGTCGGCTCGCCGGTGCTCACGGCGGTGCTAGGCGCCGCGTGCATCTCGTCTTCGGCGATCCTGGTGACGCTTGCGCACACCGGCGACGCCACCACTGCCTTCTTTCGCTGCGCCCTGGCGCTCCCAGTCCTGCTGCCGCTAGCGGCGCTCGAGCAGCGACGCCTAGGACCGCGGCCGCTAGCTCGCCGGCGCAACGCGCTGATCGCCGGACTGTTCCTTGCTGTGGACCTCGTGCTGTGGAATCACGCGATAGCCGACGTCGGTGCCGGGGTGGCGACTGTGCTCGGTAACCTCCAGGTCCTGTTCGTCGCCGCCTTTGCGTGGGTTGTGCTGCGGGAACGACCGGACCGCCGGTATCTGTTCATGCTGCCCGTTGTGCTTGCTGGCGTCGTGCTCGTGTCGGGCATGCTGGGCGGGCACGCGGCCGGGCTGCGTCCGGCCGCCGGCGTCGGCTTTGGCCTCGCGACTTCGGCGGCTTACGCGTGTTTCCTCCTGACCTTGCGCGCCAACGCTGGACAGACGCGACATGTGGCAGGCCAGCTGGCGGACGCGACCGTCGGGGCGGCCATCGGCTCGGTCGTGCTCGGCCTGCTCTTCGGCGGCTTCCAGATCGTGATCCCCTGGCCGGCCTTCGGCTGGCTGCTCATGCTGGCGATGCTCAGCGGGACGGCGGGCTGGCTGCTCATCACCTCGTCCTTGCCCCGGCTGCCTGCCTCGATGTCATCCCTGCTGCTGTTGCTCCAGCCGGCCGGCGCGCTCGTGCTGGCAGCCGTCGTGCTGCGCGAGCAGCCGACGATCGTTCAGGTGATCGGCGCCTGCGTGGTCTGCCTCGGAGTGCTAGCCGCGAGCTGGACTAAGACGTCGCAGTCACGCCACCGGGCCACCGAACCGGGGGTCGCCGCTGCGCCCGAGCAGCTGGCCACGCTCAGTCAGGCGCGCACCGCGAATAGCACGTAGCCATAGCTCAGCCCGGTTGCCGCCGGATGACGGCGCAGCCAGGCGCGCGCTACGTCAGCCGGGAACTCGATGTGCAAGACCGCGGACAGCTCGGCCCGGCTCGCGAAGTCCAGCCGCGAGCGCACCTCGTACCGGGTTGCCCCCCGCTCCCGCCACCAGGCGTCGACCGCGGCAGCCGTCGTCCGCGGCGGGCGTACCGCTGATGCCGCCAGCAGCCGGGCGAACTCACCCCACCGGTAATCGTTGTCCACGACGACCAGGTGTCCGTCTGGCCGCAGCACGCGCAGGACCTCGACCAGGCCGGCGTCGGTCCCCGGCGGGAAGAAGTAGGCGAAGCGGGCGTGCACGATGTCGGCACTGCGATCGGCGAGCGGCAAGTGCTCGGCCGAGCCCGCCAGCACGTCCGCACCCTGCAGTGGTGCGGCGGCACCATGGGCCGCCGCGCGCAGCGCCGGATCAGGCTCGACACCGATGACGCGGGCGGCGTCAGCCGAATACCGGGCAAGCCAGTAGCCGGTACCGCAACCGAGGTCGACGATCGTCCGCCCCGCCCACGGGGCGATCGCGCGCATCGCCGCCAGCACGTCCCCAGCCTGGTCCAGCGCCCTGTTCTCAAGCTCGTAACGGTCCGGGTGCCCGCCGATATTGGGCGCGAACCGCCAGTCCGGGAACTCGGCTGCGGGTGTGGGCAGGGCGGCTGGGAGCACGCAACATTATCGGCCAGCTCCCGGCCGTCGGGCGAATCACCCGGCCAGGCCCCTGTTGATGACGGCGGCCACGTTCTCGGTGGTGGTGATGCCGTAGCCCTCGCTCTGACCGCTGCCCGCCGGCGGTCCGGTCAGGACCACGATCTGGTAGGTGATGCCCGTGCCGGTGAACGCCCCGATGCTGTTGATGCGCCAGTCGTCGCTGCCCGGATAGGGCAGCCAGCCATTCTTGATGTGCACAGTGACACTGGCCGGCGCGCCAGCTGACACCCCCCACCGTTCGGACGGAGTGACCTCGGACATCAGTTGCAGTACGTAGTCGCGTGACCTGTTGTTGAGCACGCTGCCCGGGGTGGTGAGCAGGTTGAGCAGCGTCAGTTCGTCATGTGCGGTGATCTGGGTCAGGCCCCAGGCGCGGCCGTTGAGGATCGTGTGGCGCATGCCCGCCTCGTCCAGGAAGTGCTGCAGGCTACGCATGCCCACTTCATCCCAGAGCGCAGTCGCTGCGCTGTTACTGGACTGGGTGATCATCTGGTTAGCGAGGCTGCGCTGTTTGCTGGTCAGGTGCCCGGGCGCGCCTTCTTTGAGTAGCAGCGAGCTCAGGATGGTGACCTTGACGACGCTAGCTGAGTAGAAATACCGCCACTGGTGGAACGCGCAGGTCAGGCCGTCGGCGGGAGCCGAGGCTGCCAGGCCCACGACGGACCCTCGCCGGTTAGCGAGGACGGCTGCGATGCCACGCGACATCCGGCCGGCGATCCTCGGGTGCGCAGCTGAGGTGCAGATGTTCGTCGTCGCAACAGCGGCACTGGCGGTGGCGGGGATCGCAGTCCCCGCGGCGAGTGCCGCTACGCACCCGGCTACTGTCAGCACAGTTACAAGTGTCCATCGCTTGCGGCCCATCGCGGCTCCCTGGTCGTCGCTACTGCAATGACGCGCAAGCTCGCGTCCGGGTTGGCGGTCGCCGTGGGAATTGACCGGAAATTTGCTACCAGAAAATGTCGAAATCCGGGTCGAGCGGTTCGTGGAATCGGACAGGAGGGTGCCGTCGGCGCCCCAGCTACCAGCAAGAGGCAGGCGAGATGAAGTACGTGATGCTCATCATGAACACCGACGCAGTCAACCAGCTGTCCGAGGGCGAGCAGCAGGCCTGGTACGCCCAGATCATGGCGTGGTACGAGAAGCACGGCGGCAGCGGTGCTCTCGCCGACGGAGGTCACCAGCTGCAAGGACCGGAAACGGCTAAGACAGCGCGGGCCGGCGGCGTCACCGACGGTCCGTTCATCGAGTCGAAGGAAGTGCTCGGCGGGTACTCGGTGCTGGAGGCAGCTAGCGTCGACGAGGCGATTGAGATCGGCAGGACCTGGCCGGGCGTGGATCGAGGCCTGATCACGATCGAGGTACGGCCCGTGGTGGAGATGTAGCCGTGGTGGAGATGTAGCCGTGGTGGAGATGTAGGCCGGCGGCTCAGGTAGCCAGCCGGCGGGCGATGAGCTCGCGCTCAGCTGGGTTGGCGGCCAGCGCGAGCGCTCGCTCGTTCGCTTCCCTCGCGTCGGCGGTCCGGCCGGCGGCGGTGAGCAGCTCGGCCCGGACCGCATGGAACAGCCGGTAGTCGTCCAGTTCGGTCGCGAGCGGCTCGACCTCGGCCAGCGCCGCCTGCGGGCCGAGCGAGTACCGGGTGGCGACCGCCCGGTTGAGCAGGACGACCGGCGACGGCGTCATGCCCTGGAGCCGGTCATACAGCAGCCGGATCTGGTGCCAGTCAGTCTCCGGGTAGGCCGGCGCCGCTGAGTGGAGCGCAGCGATAGCCGCCTGGACCTGGTACGGGCCCGGCTGACGCAGTGCGATCGCCCGGTCGAGCAGGCCGGTCGCCTCGGCTGCCAGCTCGCCGTCCCAACGGCTGCGGTCCTGGTCAGCCAGCCGGATCAGGCGGCCCCACCCGTCGAACCTGGCGGCAGCGCGCGACTCATGCAGCAGCAGCAGCGCCAGCAAGCCGAGGGCTTCTGGCTCGCGCGGCATCAGGCGGTGCAGCAGCCGCGCGAGCGACACCGCCTGGGCCGCGAGGTCCCGGCGAGCGGGCGTTCGCCCAGCGCTGGCCAGGTAGCCCTCGTTAAACACCAGGTAGACCACGGCAAGCACGGCTGCGAGCCGCTCGCCGAGGTCGTCAGGATCGGGTATCCGCACGGCCACGCCCGCGTCGCGCAGCGACCGGCGGGCCCGCGACAGCCGTTGTCCCATCGCCTGCTCACTGACCAGGAACGCGGCCGCGATCTCCGCAGTCGTCAGGCCACACACGGCCCGCAGCGTGAGCGCGATCTGGGAGTCGGCTGGCAGCGCTGGGTGACAGCAGGCGAAGACCAGGCTCAGCAGGTCGTCGTCGTCGGAATCCGGCGCTGGCTCGCCGCCACCCGTGCGGTCCGCCGTGACAGCGAGCAGCGCCAGCTTCTCCCGGCCAGTCCGGACCCGCCGCTGCCGGTCGATCGCCTTGTGCCAGGCCGTCGTGGTCAGCCAGCCGCCTGGGTTCGGCGGGACTCCGTCCGCCTGCCAGTGCTCGAGTGCCTCGACGAACGCGTCCTGAACCAGTTCCTCGGCCAGACCCACGTCGCCGAGCCGCCTCGCCAGCGTTGCCCGCAGCGTGGTGGCCTCGGCCCGGTACGCCCGTTCGAGCTCTTCGGCGTCCACGGTGGCAATTCTCGCAAATCTGCCAGCCGCCCCGCAGCAGCCGCCTGCAGTCGAGCGGCAGCCCGCGGCCGCAATGGTGCAGGTCGGACCGATTCAGGCAACGGGCGCGATAAGCTGCTGGCGCCCGAACAGGCATTCCACGTGGGAGGTAGCCGGATGAGGCTGGGGAAGCCGCCAGCCCGCGCGCTTACCATGGGGGCCGGCGTTGTGGCCGTGGCGGCCAGCGTTCTGGTCGTGGCGGCCGTCGTGTACTGGGGTCTAAGCCTAGCCAGTGCCTCGAATAGCACGGCAGCTGGCGCTGGTAGCCCCTCCGCTCCCGTGTCGTCAGCTGCTCGTACGGCTACCGCTTCTCCGTCGTCCTCGCCGTCACCTACGCCGACCCCCTCGCAACCGGCTGCCGACCCGGGCGTGATACAGCCGACCGGTAATCCGGTCTTCAGCGCCACCTTCTCGGGATCGGGGCTGGACTCTTCGGTGTGGGGCACCTGCTATCCGTACCCCGGAGACTCGGACGGCAGCCCGTCGGGTTGCACCAATTCCGGTAATAAAGAGTTCGAGTGGTACTTGCCCGCCCAGGACCAGGTCTACGGCGGGGCCCTTCATCTCGTCGCGCAGAAGATTCCCACGGCTGGCACTGCGAAAGATGGCAGCCCGCAGACCTTTGCTTGCCGGTCAGGAATAGTTACCTCGGACCCAGGCCTGCAATTTAAGTACGGATATCTCCAGGTAGTCGCTCAGATCCCGGAAGAGCCTGGCATGTGGCCCGCCCTGTGGCTCGAGGCGGCGAACGGCCAGTGGCCGCCTGAGATTGACATCCTGGAGCACTGGGGAGTCGACCAGGAATCCGCAGAATTCCTCCATCCGGTGGGTCAGGGTCAGCTTCGGTTTAAACTACCGCCGGACCTCATCGGGACCGCCTGGCATACGTTTGGCCTGTCCTGGACGAGATCACAGCTCACCTGGTTCATAGACGGCAAGGAGTATTTTGTGGACCGCATTGCCGTGCCTCAATTGCCGATGTTTTTCATCGCTAATCTCGCCGACTCGGTGAACCCGACGACTCCAGGTGTGTGCTCGGGCTCTCTTAATATCCGTTCGGTCGAGCTGTGGAAGGCCTGACCGACCAGACGACACACCCGAACGACCTGCGTATCGAGAGCCCGCGTCATATGCTGTGGTCGCAGTTTTAGCACGGCTACGGCCGAAGGCGACGGTTAGGACCTACATGAGCGGGCGCCCCGCTGATGAACTCGACGGGTATGGCCTTGACGAGCCGTGGCGCCGTCATAGCGCTGCTGATGGCACTGATTACGTAGCCGCCGGGGCGGCTGAGCCCAGTCCGGACGGGTGGCACAGCGGCGTTGGCGCGTGGGCTGCGGTCGACGACGACGGCTGGGAAGTCCAGCCGAGTCCGGACGGGTGGCACAGCGGCGTTGGCGCGTGGGCTGCGGTCATGCAGGACGACCAGGAGAACGACTGGGACGAGCTCGACGCGGCATGGGACGACGAGGACCGCGGCACTGGCGCGGGGCGTGGTGATCGAAACCACCGCGGCGCCCGACGCCGACAGCGCCCGAGGCGGAGCATCAGTCGCCGGCGGCTCGTCGTAGCGGTAGCCACTCTCCTTGTCGTGACGCTCAGCGTCGGAGCGGCGGCGGTGATCAGGCACATCAGCTTGAATTCGGTGCCCACCGCGCTCACGGCGAAGTCGCCCGCACGGTCCGGAACGACCGCGCCGGACGCTGGCGGTCGTTTTGAGCTGTCGACAGGCTCGGTCTCTCCCGCAGCCAGCGCGACACCGACCAAAAGCGCGGCCAGCCAGCCGGCCGCCCCCGCTGCCCCGTCCGGTGCCGGGGTGCCAGGGAACGTTCCCGGCTGGCGGCTGACCTATTCGACGGACTTCCCCGGTAACTCTCTGCCGTCGAACTGGGGAGCCTACTCCGGACAGCCTGGCAATGATCCCGATGGCCAGTGGGACCCGGCTAATGTCGCCGTCAGCGGCGGCGAGCTGCATTTCTACGCGAGCAACGGCGCCACCGGCGGGGTGAGTTTCGGCGGGAACCCGCAGACGTACGGCATGTATCAGGTACGCATGAAGGGCGACTACGAGCCGAACTTCAATATCTCTAACATTCTGCTGCTGTGGCCCGACAGCAACGTATGGCCACCGGAGATCGACTTCTTCGAAGATAGCGGCGGCTATCGCGGCAACTATCTGGCGACCGTGCATCCAGGGCCTAACGGTGAGAACGACAATCAGGTGCACGTGAATGTCAACAACAACAATGCCACCGAGTGGCACACCTACGGCGTGCAGTGGACCCCCAGCACCATCACTTTCACCGTCGATGGGCAGTCGGTGGGCAGCGTGAGTCAGAGCGACACTGGTTCCTGGCCGAACATCGCGATGAACCTCGACATCCAGTCCCAGAATCTCGGCCCGGCGCAGCCCCCCAACGGGACCGAGACCATGACGGTGGCCTGGGTCGCCGAGTACGCGATGTCGTAAAAGCTGGGCAAGACCTGAACGACAAGCCGCGGGACGCGACCGCTGAACGCTGACGACGCGGCGTCAGGCCGATGCGCCGCCGCGACCCGCGCCGCCGCGAAATCGGGACACGCCCTCGACGACGCCCGGGTCCGCCAGCGTCGCCATCCCATGCGCGAACTCGTTCGCCAGCGCGTCGTCGAGACCAAGCGAGACCGATTCCAGGGCCGAGGCCCGGTCGCTGCGCATGCAGGCCTGCGGAAACGCGGCAATCTGGCGGGCGAGCAGTTCGGCCTCTTCGCGCGCGTCCCCGTGCTTGACCAGCCGCGACACCAGGCCCATCTGGTAGGCCTCGGCGGCCGGGACCGCCCGGCCAGTCAGGATCAGGTCCAGCGCCCGGCCGAGGCCGACGACCTGGGGCAGCCGGACCGTGCCGCCGTCGATCAGCGGCACGCCCCAGCGCCGGCAGAAGACCCCGAAGACGGCGTCTTCCTCAGCGACGCGCAGGTCGCACCATAGCGCCAGCTCCAGTCCGCCGGCGACGGCGTGGCCGGCGACGGCGGCGATGACAGGCTTGGACAAGCGCAGGCGGCTCGGACCCATGGGGGCGGTCCCCCCTGACTCAGTCCGGTTGCCGTCCGGGCTGCCCATGGCCTTGAGGTCAGCGCCGGCACAGAAAGTGCCGCCGGCTCCGAACAAGACAGCGACCGCGGCGTCCGCGTCGGCGTCGAAGTCGGCAAACGCCTCGGCGAGCGCCGCGGCCGTCGGGCCGTCGACGGCGTTGCGTACTTCGGGCCGGTCCAGGATCACCGTGGTGACGGGGCCGGCCCGATCAACCCGGACCGCGCTTGCCTTCGCTGGCGTACGCGCGCTGCCAGCCGAGTGGGCCGGCCGAGCGGCGCCCGGCATCGACACGGCTAGCCGACCTGCCAGGTGTCGCTGCCCGCCAGCAAGTCGGCGAGGTCACCGTCGCCTTGCGTCAGCCTGGCCTCTTCGATCTGCGCCGACATCGCCTCGTCGTAGCTAGGCCGCTCCACCGCGCGGAACACGCCGATCGGCGTGTGCGCGAAGTCCGAGCTGTCCAGTCGGGAGAGCGCGAACGCGTAAGACGGATCGCTCGCGTGCGCGTCGTGCACAAGCAGCGAGTCCGGGTCGGCGCCCGCTGCCTGCCCGGCCTCCAGTCCGCCGTACCGGCCGACGCGCAGGCCCTGGCTGCCGTCAGTCCCGAATCGGATGGGCTGGCCGTGCTCGAGCCGGATCAGCCGCTGGTCCCGCTCGCCGGGCTCGGTGATCGGCAGGAACGCGTCGTCGTTGTAGATCGGGCAGTTCTGGTAGATCTCCACGAACGCCGTGCCCTTGTGGTCGGCAGCCGCCCGCAGCACGCTCGTCAGGTGCTTGCGGTCGGAGTCGATCGTCCTCGCGACGAAGCCGGCCTCGGCGCCCAGCGCCAGCGATATCGGGTTGAACGGCGTGTCCAGCGAGCCGAACGGCGTTGACTTAGTCACCTTGCCCTGCTCGGACGTAGGCGAGTACTGGCCCTTGGTCAGCCCGTAGATCCGGTTGTTGAACAGCAGGATCTTGATGTTGACGTTTCGCCGCAGCGCGTGGATCAGGTGGTTGCCGCCGATCGACAGCGCGTCGCCGTCGCCGGTGATCACCCAGACCGACAGGTCGGGCCGGGACGCGGCCAGACCGGACGCGATCGCAGGGGCGCGTCCGTGGATCGAGTGCATCCCGTAGCTATTGACGTAGTAGGGCAAGCGCGATGAACAGCCGATGCCGGAGATGATCACGAGGTTCTCCCGCGGGATCTCCAGCTCAGGGAGGAATGCCTGGAAGGCCGCCAGGATGGCGTAGTCACCGCAGCCAGGGCACCAGCGGACTTCCTGGTCCGACTTGAAGTCCTTCATGGACTGCTTCTCGTCGGCCTTGGGAACCAGGGTCAGCGAGCCGAACCGGTGCTGCGGCTCGGGGAACTCGGCGTCGTTGGCGGTGGTGTCAGACATTGCCGATCACATCCTGGATGACGTTCGCTAGCTCGGCGGCCTTGAACGGCAGGCCGCGAACCCGGTTGTAGGAGACCACGTCGACCAGGTAGCGGCCGCGCAGCAAAAGCGCCAGCTGGCCCAGGTTGATCTCGGGCACCAGCACCTTGTCATAGGACCGCAGCACGTCGCCGAGATTGGCCGGCAGCGGCGACAGGTGCCGCAGATGCGCCTGCGCAATGGAGCCGCCAGCCGTGCGGACGCGGCGCACCGCGGCGCCGATCGAGCCGTAGGTCGAGCCCCAGCCGAGTACCAGCACCCGGGCGCTGCCATCCGGGTCGTCGACCTCGACCGGAGGGATGTCTGCCGCGATACCGTCGATCTTGGCCTGGCGCAGGCGCACCATCGTGTCGTGGTTATCCGGGTCGTAGGAGATGGTTCCGGACCCGTCGGCCTTCTCAATACCGCCGATGCGATGCTCGAGCCCGGGCGTACCCGGTACGGCCCAGGGCCGGGCCAGGGTCTTCGGATCCCGCTGGAACGGCAGGAAGGGCGGGCCGGCAGCCCCGTCGACGACCACGTTCCCGCTTGCGAATTTGAACTCATCCCGCAGCTTGGGCAGGCCGTCCACGCTCGGAATCCGCCACGGCTCCGAGCCGTTGGCGAGATACCCGTCGGACAAGATGATCACCGGGGTACGGTACTTCACCGCGATGCGCACAGCCTCGAGCGCGGTATCGAAGCAGTCGGCCGGTGTCGCTGGCGCGACGATCGCGACCGGGGATTCGCCGTTGCGGCCGTAGAGCGCCAGCAGCAGGTCCGCTTGCTCCGTCTTGGTCGGCATGCCCGTCGACGGGCCAGCCCGCTGGATATCGCAGATGATGAGCGGCAGCTCGACCGAAGCGGCCAGGCCGATGGTCTCCTGCTTCAGGCACATGCCAGGGCCGGAGGTGGTGGTCACGCCGAGGCCACCGCCGAAGGAAGCGCCGAGCGCCGCGCCGACGCCGCTGATCTCATCCTCAGCCTGCATGGTGCGCACACCGAAGCGCTTGAGCTTGGACAGCTCGTGCAGGATGTCGGAGGCAGGGGTGATCGGATAGGAGCCAAGGAACAGGGGCAGCCCTGAGCGCCGGGACGCGGCGACCAGGCCGAACGCCAGCGCAGCGTTGCCGGTGATGTTGCGGTACTTACCGGGGTTGAGCGGGGCGGGCTTGACCTCGTACTGGACCGAGAACGCCTCGGTCGTCTCGCCGTAATTCCAGCCAGCCCGGAAGGCGGCCTTGTTGGCAGCGAGGATCTCGGGCCGGGCGGCGAACCGTGAGTCGAGGTACTTGAATGTGCCCTCGACCGGGCGGTTGTACAGCCAGGACAGCAATCCGAGCGCGAACATGTTCTTGGCTCGCTCGGCGTCCTTGCGGGTGATGTCGAAGTCCTCGAGCGCCTTCACCGTCACCGAGGTGATCGGGATGGCGTGCAGCTGATAGGCCTCCAGCGAGCCGTCTTCGAGCGGGTTCGCCAGGTAGCCGACCTTAGCCAGGTTGCGCTTGGTGAACTCGTCAGTGTTGGCGATGATGTCCGCGCCACGCGGTACGTCGTCAAGATTGGCTTTCAGTGCCGCCGGGTTCATCGCGACCAGCACGTCGGGCGCGTCACCCGGGGTCAGGATGTCGTGGTCAGCGAAGTGCAGCTGGAAACTGGATACGCCGGGCAGCGTGCCAGCCGGGGCGCGGATCTCGGCCGGGAAGTTTGGCAGCGTGGACAGGTCGTTGCCGAAGGTCGCAGTCTCCTGGGTGAACCTGTCACCGGCGAGCTGCATGCCGTCGCCGGAGTCGCCGGCGAACCTGATGATCACACGATCGAGCTGCTGGACCTGCTTGGTCACAGTCTCCCGGCCTCCTTCACGCGCCGAGGCCGGGTGCGGACGCGGTGACGGCGTGCATCGTTACGTTAACTTTTTTTCTTGCGCCGACAGTTTTGTCTTGAGAGGACAAGGCCTGCCGGCGTACCCGGATAACGTGGCGCGCCATCCTACTGGCGAGACTACCTGTGCGGTCGTAGTCGGGCCCGCCGCCACGTCAGGGTGTCCGCCTCGTCCGGGCTTCCTGACGCAACCCGAACCCCATTCTAGTACAGAAGCATGACATCAAGATTGGCTCTCACATATACGACGCCCTGGGCAGCTATGCGGTTCACGAACGGCCCCGTCAGAGTCAGTTCGGTCCCTCCTGGCTCACCGGTCGCTCCTGGCTCACGGCGCCCTCCTGGCTCACGGCGCCCTCCTGGCTCACGGCGGCTGTCAGCTCGATGAGCTGCGCGAGCGTATCGAGCCGGTGGCTACGGTCTCCGTCGAGCTTGGCCTGCAGCGTCGTGACGCCAGCGTCCCGGTACAGCCGGAGCCGTTGCGCGATCATGGCGGGCGTGCCGATGAGATTGGTCCTAGCGCCGAGCTCGACCGGTACCCGGTCGGCCGCTTCCTCCCGCCGGCCAGCAAGCCATAGCGCCTGTACGGCCTCAACATCGGCGCCGTAGCCCTGGCGGGTGAAGGCTGCGTTGTAGAAGTTGTGCTCCTTCGAGCCCATGGCGCCGATGGTGAACGCATAGCCGCGGGCGTGCCGGCGCGCGGCCGCGGCCGCCGCTTCCTCGTCTGCAGTGATGTCGACGGCAACCGGGATGACAAGGTCAAGGTCGGTCAGCGACCGGCCGGCTGCCGCGGTGCCGGCCCGCAGCCGGTCGAGGAAGACGTCGGCGTGCTCGGGCATAAACGTGTTGCCGATCCATCCGTCAGCTAGCTCGCCGGTCAGCTCCAGGTTGCGCGGACCGAGCGAAGCGACGTAAACGGGGAGCGGCGTCGGCGGCAGCATGGAACGGATAGCGCGGCCCTGCCCGCCCGCTAGCGGCAGCTGGTAGACCCGGCCCTGGTGGCTCAGGCGCTTGCCGGCCGCGACCATCCGGACGATCTCGATGGTCTCCCTGGTCACCGCCAGCGGCGCATCGAACCTGACCCCGTGCCAGCCTTCCATCACCTGCGGTCCGCTGGTGCCGACGCCAAGCCGGAACCGGCCGCCCGACAGCAGCTGCAGTGACATGGCCGACATCGCCAGCATTGCCGGTGTCCTGGCCCCGAGCTGGGCAATCGCGGAGCCCAGGCTGATCCGGTCGGTCTGCGCCGCGAGGAAGGCCAGCGGCGTCATCGCGTCCTGACCCCACGCCTCGGCCACCCACACTGAGGTGGCCCCAATCCGCTCTGCGTCCCGGACGAAGTCAGCGTCCCGCTGCGAGGCCACGTGGGCCGCGATGCCTACCTGCATAGCCTCATTGTGACGCTAGGGCTCCGGGCCAGGTGCGGCGTAGCATGCCACCGTGGAAGGCACTGAGCTCAGATACGCCGACTGCCCGACGACGGAGGCCGAGCTGCGCATCGACGCGCCGCCTGCCACGGTCTGGCAGCTGGTGTGCGACATCCAGACGCCGGCCGAGTTCAGCTCGGAGTTCCAGGGCGGCCAGTGGCTTGACGGCGCGACCGGCCCGGCGCTCGGCGCCCGGTTCCGCGGGCGCAACTTCCACGAGGCGCGCGGCACCTGGGAGACGGTGTCGACGATCTGCGAGTTCGAGCCGGAGCGGGTATTCGGCTGGGCGGTCGGCGATCCCGATGATCCGGCGGCGCGCTGGCGGTTCAGCCTCCAGCCGGATGGCACAGGCACGGTGATCCGGCAGTGGATGCAGATGGGCCCTGGCGAGAGCGGAATCAGCGAGCTTGTGGCTCAGATGCCCGACAAGGAGCACCGGATCCTGCGCCGCCGCCTGGCCGAGCATCAGGCCAACATGACCGCCACGCTGGCCGGCATCAAGGACCGCGCTGAGGGCCCTTAGCTGTCCACGGGCGTCGGTCAGTGACCTGAAGTCTCAGATGCCTCAGACGGTAGGCGAGTAGGTTAATCTCTAACTTCCGCATCTCCTGGCGGCTCTCGGACTGCATCGAACCAGGAGCAACGATCTGTGCCGCAGAAGGAGAATCCGTGACCAACCGCCCGCGCCTCACCGTGCTGGGTACCGGCTACCTGGGCATCACACACGCGGCGTGCATGGCTTCTGAAGGCTTCGAGGTGCTTGGCTTCGATACCGACGCCGAGAAAGTGGCACGGCTGAGCGCTGGCGAGGTGCCGATCTACGAGCCGGGACTCGAGGATCTCGTGCAGGAGGGCCTGAGTTCGGGCCGACTCGCGTTTACCGGCTCGTATGAGGAGACCGCAGAGTTTGGCGATGTTCACTTTCTTTGCGTAGGAACGCCGCAGCGGCGGGATGGCTTCGGAGCCGACCTGTCACAGATCGAGACCTGCCTTGCGCGCCTGGCGCCAGAACTCAGGCGTCCGTGCCTTGTGGTCGGCAAGTCGACGGTGCCTGTCGGCAGTGCGGCGTCGCTGGCCTCCTGGGTGGCCCAGCTGGCGCCGGTCGCAGACGCGGCGGAGCTTTGCTGGAGCCCCGAGTTTCTCCGTGAGGGTCACGGCGTGCACGACACGCTGAGCCCGGATCGGATTGTCATCGGTGTCAGCTCACGACAGGCCGAGGACGTCCTGCGCCAGGTCTACGCGCCGCAAATTGATGCGGGAATCCCGCTCTTCGTCACGGATCTGGCAACGGCGGAGCTGGCCAAGGTCGCGGCTAATGCCTTCCTCGCAACAAAGATCTCCTTCATCAATGCTGTGGCTGAGGTATGTGACGCGGCTGACGCCGACGTCACGGTCCTGGCTGACATCCTGGGCGCCGATCCTCGGATAGGTAGCGCGTTCCTGCGGCCGGGCCTGGGCTATGGCGGGGGGTGCCTGCCGAAAGACGTCCGTGCATTCCTGGCCAGGGCAGCAGAGCTTGGCACCGACGACGCGCTGGAGTTCTTGCGTGATGTCGACGCCATCAATCTCGGGCGGCGGACCGCCATGGTCAACCTGGCCAGCGAAGCTCTTGGGGGTTCGGTTACGGGGAAGTCGGTATGCGTACTAGGCGCATCCTTCAAGCCGGGTTCAGATGACGTCCGAGACTCGCCTGCGCTGGACGTAGCGCAGATCCTGCACGGACTCGGTGCGGAGATCAGCGTGTACGACCCGGCCGCCATGGACAACGCCCGTAAAACCTGCCCCGAGTTCAGGTACGCAGACTCCGTAATCATGGCAGCAGAGGGCGCCGATGTCGTCCTGCTGCTGACGGACTGGCCGGAGTTTGCAGCAATCGACCCGGAGAAGCTGGGCGAAGTAACGGCTGCTCGGTGCATCATCGACGGCCGCTACATGCTGAATCCAGCTACCTGGCGATCAGCCGGATGGCTTTACCGCGCCTCCGGCGTCCCCGGCCCGAAGACCTTGGATCAGCGCAGCTAAGAGCAGCGGCCAGACTCAAACGGACGCCGGCGAGCTCGTGCGGTGCAAGACGACGAACCCATCGCGCTCGAAAACGATCTTGTAGCCGTTGTGAATGAGCAGCGCGACGCGCTCGCGCTGCGCCAGCACACTGGTGAACGTCATGAGATGACGTTGCACGTCGGCGACGACCCACGCAGAGCCGAGCGCAGGTTGCTGCCAGCCCCAGCCGAGGACAGTGTCGCGGCTCGATAGCTCGGCGGCAACGTCGGTAGCTGCCTGCACCGGGACGCCAGTTGGCACAACAGCGTCGGCCGCGGCGGCCGCCTGGCCGGCGGGGGTCGGCACGTAGAAGTTCGCGTGCAGGGCCTCTCCCAGCGCGAACCGCGGCAGCGTGAAGAGGGTCGCGGCCACAATCGCGACGCAGCAGCCGAGTGCGACGACTCCCGATCGCACGCCCCGACCTTTCTCGACCGGCCCTTTCTCGACCGGCACTGTGTCGACCGGCACTGCGTCGACTGGCCCGAGGTCGACCGGCCTTGTGTCGACCGGCCTTGTGTCGACCGGCCCGGTGTCGACCAGCCCGGCTGCCTCGGCAGCGGGTGCGGCGTCGGCTGATGGCTTCGGGCCCGCCGTGACGCGGTCCCATGCCCAGGAGGCCCAGCGGTCCAGTCGAGCGGCGCCATCGACGGCTGCGAAGACGAGTATGACGACGATAAACGCGTTGTACTGGAAATGGACGCCCCACCAGTTGGGGTACTTGGAATTCAGCATCCGCTCCGCGATGAGCGGCAGCGCGGCCACCACGAGCGGCGACAGCAATGGCAGGAAGCAGAAGACAGCGAGCAGCCACTTAATGGTCTGGAGCTTGACCTGGGGTCTGACCAGCAGCCGCAGCGTCCCCAGCGGATGCCTGATGATGTGAGCGACGACTTGCGGGACGTTATTGCCGAGGTCGGAGTACGCCCAGTAGTGGCCTGCCAGGCCGCCGAAGGCGGGAATCAGCACGTAGGTGGCAAAAGCTGTGTAGGCGAGCCCGCCAGCTACGAAGGCGAGACCGACAAGTCGCTGCCTGCGCAGGGTAGGGGCAACGGAGATGGCAAGGTAAACGCCGAGCCCGGCCACTAGCAGGCCCATGTCCTCCTTCACCAGCAACAGGCCGGCCAGCGCGATCAAGGCAGTGCGCAGTCGGCCCGCCTGCAGGCGCTCGAGCGCGATCGCGGTCAGCACCGGAGCGAACGCGACCTCGTGAAAGGTGAAGGCTGCTGCAGCGGCTATTGGCCAGCTGAGGCCGTACGCGACACAGATGAGATAAGCCGCGGTCGTCGCCTTCGTACCGCCGCCGAACGCCCGCCGCGTGAATATCCATAGCGGGGGAATGGCGAGCGCGAAAAGCACAGCTTGCGCGACCAGGAGCGTCTGCGGGCCGTTGTAGATCCAGTACAGCGGTGCAAGCGCGGCGAGGATGGGCGAAAAGTGGTTGCCCAGGACAGAGAAATGCGACCCGTATCCGTTGAGCGTGCCCTCGAGGATCGAGATGCCGAGATGAAAGTGGGCGAAGGACCGGACGACCTGATCGAAGTAGACCAGGTCGTAGGAACTCTCCCGGTACGTCGCGTAGAGGACCAGCGAGTAGCCAGCGTAGATGGCGGCAATGAGGGCTGTCAGCGCCGCCACGCCGCCGACGTGCACGGCACTGCGCCGGCTCTTCTCGGCATGGTGCCCGCTGGCATAGCCGGGGCCCTCAAGGGCGGACTGGGTTGTCACCGAGGCAAGGGTACTGACACTGATGGTGCGGCGAATCTAAATCTGCACTTTCGGAAGAAAAGTGTGGGTAAAGTCATCTCGGTCTGGTTCAGGCGGCGGGGTACCCAGCCGCCGCCTGAGGTGCTGGCGGACCAGATCGCGGCGCCCAGCTGGCCGGGGATCAGCCGCCGCGGGATGCCTCGGTGACACCGAACTTCGACAGATCGAGCATGCGGCCTAGTTCCAGGTCAAACGCACTCGGTTCATAGACTATGGTCCCGCTCGCGGGCGTAAATGTCAGCTCGCCGAAATATATTCGCTCGCCGGTGCAATACAAATCCACACGCACGAACGGGAAACCAGCAGACAGTTTTGCGGCAATATTGAGCATGTCGTCCAGTAGGGCCGGCCTCGCGATAGCACCGCGTGCGTTCGGATAACCTTTCTCGAGGACTGGCAGCAGGTTCCACGCGCGGTCGTAAAGGTTCTCCGTCATACCAGCACGGCGGTCACCGATGACTTGCACCATGTACGGTTCGCCATCAAAGCATGGGAACTTATAGTCCCGAAGCGAGCCTGATTCATCCTCCAGGTACACTTCGGCGATCAGCCTTGGCCGCAGATATCGGTACTGTGGCTCGCGCTCGGCCCGGTAGAAGTTCTGGCTTATCCAACTCGTGGCTATCTCTCGCAGGCTGGGCAGATCCAGGGCCGACTTATCTCGGCAGACGAAGTTATAGCCCTGGCCGTGTGTTGCCTTCAAGACGAACTGCTCGGGCATTTTGTCGAAGGGAATATCATCGAATTCAGACCAGACGCCTATTAGCGGCACCAGGTACTCGGGCCCGATAGTGTCTTCGATATATTTGCGGACGTCATACTTGTCCACATATGGCGCATACTGCTCGAGCTGTCCATAAAGCTTGAGCCATTGGATTTTCTCAGAATATGCACGCGGATTGTTGAGATGCAGAATCCGCCTCGTTCGGAGCAGATAGTTTGCCCGGCAATACCATGCATCCGGTAGGGCGCGCCGCACTTTGCTCAGGAGCTTGGGACTCCGGGCCGTGAGCGCTCCCACCGATTTACGCGCCTGGGCCATGGCAGCCGACTGTAGCACGGCCACCGTAGCTGTCGCCCGCCCTCGAACAGGGTCACTAGCTGGGCCCGGGCTGAGCTCTGGCGCAGGCGCGAATCCTCAGATCTAGGGCAGGATGAATTTGTCGACTGCGTTGGCGAAGCCCTCGTCCTCGTTCGAGGTTGTCACCCGTCGCGCTGCCCGCTTGACCTCGGAGCTGGCATTGCCCATGGCGATGCTAAGGCCCGAGTGGGCGAACATCAGCACGTCATTGGGCATGTCGCCGATCGTGGCGATCTCCTGCGGGTCGATCTTGTACTTGGCCGCTAGGTACTGCGCGACGGCACCCTTATTGGCCTGCGGGTGCGTCACGTCCAGGTAGTACGGCTGGGATGCCGCCGCCGCGACGTGATCGCCGAACTTGTCATGGACGGCCGAAGTGGCCTTGGCAACGGCGTCGGTATCGTCACTCACGCCTACCAGCTTGGCCACGTCGCGGGTCAGCGCTCGCACGCCATCCGGCGGCATGACCTTGGGCTCGAACTTCACCGTCCACGCCTCGCGCGCCACGTGCGGCCCGTCTGGCTTTGGCACGTACCAGTCGGCGCCGCTGTAGAGCCAGACGTCCAGCTGGAACGACGCCATCTCGTCGGCCACCGGCACGACCAGCTCCGTCGGCAGCACGCGCTGCTCGATCACGCTCATGTCGCGGTCGACGAGCAGGCCGCCGTTAAACGCCGCGATGGGCGTCTGAATATCGAGCGGCTCGACGAGCATCGCCATGCCGCGGGGCGGCCGCCCGCTCGTGATCGCGAAGATCACGCCGGCCTCGTGGAGGTCGTGCACGGCCGCGATCGCCTTGTCCGTCAGCTTCTTGTCCTGGGTGACGAGCGTCCCGTCCACATCGGCCAGGAGCAGCTTCACAGTCGGAGTGGTCATTGGTCACTCCTGCCCGCGCTTGTAGGCTGGCTCGGCCCGGCGATAGGCATGAATGACGTCGAGGTAGCGGGCAGAGATCTCGTCGACAGCCTCGTAACGTGATGCCTGGCCGGCCAGGTGCTTCTTCAGCGCGTCTTCCCACAGCGTCCGGCCTACCGCGAACCCGTCGAACCCGTCCACTCCGGCCCCGATCTTGACCCACTCGATGACCTGCGGCTCGTCCGCGCCGCGGCCGAGCACGATGCATTTCACCTCGGCACGGCCCTCGGCCTGGGCCTGCGCCACGACTGTCTGGCAGGATGCCGGGTTATCCAGCCCCTCGATCTTCCAGATGTCGGGCTCCACACCGCCAGCCTGCAGGGCCGAGATCGTGGCCACCACCAGGTCAGGACGCAGCTCGCGGTCGTAGGCGCGCTGGTCACCGCTGAACCGGTCCAGCTGAGACTTCGTCGCTGGCACCAGCAGCTCGAACAGGAACTTGCGGTCGTGGTCGCGCAGCCAGTGACTCAGCACCGCGAGCCGCTCGGTCTGGCGCCGGTTCAGCTCGGGATCGCCATCTGGGTTATAGCGCACCAGCACCTTGGTGAACGTCGGGTCGAAGGCCTCGACGTGGGCGCCGAAGTCGTCGCCGTACTGGAACTCGAACTCCTCCTGACCGGACTTCTCGACCGGCATCGCCAGTACCGCCCGCTCGGATTTCGCCCGCCGGGCGACGCCAGTCCCGAACTCCTCGTCCACGAGGACACCGCAGACGTCTCTCGGCGCTCCCTCGGCCAGCGCGCGCATGTACGCGTCGAAGATGATCTCCTTGACCTTGATGATGCCGTCACGGACGTCCGGAGGTACCGGCTCGGAGGCGCCGAACAGGTCCTTCTCGAACGAGCCGCGGTGATCGAAAGCCATCAGATAGAGCGGCTTGTCGTAGCCGAGAGTCATGGGCACCTCCTGTAGGACCGCGTGGTCAGCCGGCGTTCGGCAAGTGCCAGCGGAATGGCTCAATGAGCTTGGTGACCGAGGGCGGCCCCCACGAGCCGCGCGCGTACGGCTCGACCGGGGGCGGGTTCTGCAGCAGCGGCTCGGAGATCTCCCACAGCCGGTTGATGCCATCCGAGCTGGTGAACAGGGACTGGTCGCCGATCATGGCGTCGAGGATCAGCCGCTCGTAGCCCTCCAGCGCGTTCGCCGCGGCGAACGAGTCGGCATATTTGAAGATCATCTTTTCGCTGCCGAGCGACATCTCCGCGCCCGGCTCCTTGGCCAGGAACTTCGTGGTGATCGAGCCGGGATCGGCGAAGTCGATGATGATCTCGTTGCGCCGCCCGTCCGGGATGTCCTTGCGGTGGGCCTTGAACATTCGCAGCGGCGGCTCGTGGAAGCCGAGCGTGATGACCTGGCGCCCGGCTCCCAGGCTCTTTCCGGACCGCAGGTAAAACGGCACCCCGTGCCATCGCCAGTTGTCCACCTCGGCCCTGACCGCAACCATCGTCTCGGTCTGCGAGTCTGGTGCGACGCCGGGCTCTTTCAGGTAGCCCTCGTACTGGCCGCGCACCACATGCCGGACATCGATCGGCTTCAGCGCGTCGTACACCTTGGCCTTCTCGGCCCGCAGTTGCTGGGCGGTCAGCATCGTCGGCGGTTCCATGGCCACGAACCCCAGCACCTGGAACAGGTGCGTGACGATCATGTCCCGGTAGGCGCCGGTCTTGTCATAGAAATTGGCGCGGCCTTCGATGGAGAGCGTCTCCGGCACGTCGATCTGCACGTAGGCGATGTGCGTCCGGTTCCACACCGGCTCGAACAGGCCGTTGGCGAAGCGGAACGCCAGGATATTGTCGACCGATTCCTTGCCCAGGAAGTGGTCAATCCGGAAGATCTGCGACTCGTCGAAAACCGCGCGCACGGCACTGGCCAGCTCGATCGCTGACTTCAGGTCCGTGCCGAAGGGCTTTTCGATGATGACACGGGAACTGCCACCGGCCAGGCCGGCCGCGCCGAGCATAGTGACCACAGACGAGAACGCGGACGGCGGCACCGCGAGGTGAAAGAGGCGGCACACCTGGCCGCCGATCTCCTTCTCGGCGCGCGCGACCTCGTCCTGCAGTGGTCGGTAATTGTCGGGATCGGCCGGAGCGAAGGACAGGTGCTGCTGGAACTCGGTCCAGCAGTCGACTTCGCTGTCCGGCTTGCTGATGCAGAAATCCTGGGCGGCCTGCTTGGCGTGCGCCCGGAACTCCTCGTTGCTCAGGGCGAACGCGGCAGGCGACGACCCGATGATCTTGTACTTGCGCGGCAGCAAGCCCGCCGCGGCGAGGTGGAAGAGGCCGGGCAGCAGCTTGCGCTTGGCCAGGTCGCCCGTCGCGCCGAAGAGCACGATTACGTGATCATCCGGGCGGCGCATGCTGCCGTGGGCGCCCGCGTTGCTGCTAGATACGGTCTTGCTGGTACTGACTGCGGTCATGACGTCCTCGTGGTCGGAGGGGTTAACGGCGCGAGGTCGCGTGCGGGGGTGCTGGCGGCTACCTGTCCGGGGGCGCCGCCGCGGCATCGGCGAGCACTAGGGACCGCGTTGCCAGCACCCGGCCCGCCGGGATGGAGTCGTCCCCGGCCAGCAGCTTGGCTAGCGCGTCCTGTTTGTCGCTACCGGTCACCAGCCACAGTAGCTGGTCGGCGCGTGTGAGCGCCGGATACGTGAGCGTCATGCGGCGGTGGCCCTGGTACGGCTGGGTCACGGCTACCAGTGCATCGGTGACCTCGAGTACGGGGTCGCCTGGCACCAGCGAGGCGGTGTGCCCGTCCGGGCCCAGGCCGAGGTGCACCAGGTCGAACCGCTGCGGCAGGACCTCGGCGTACGCGGCAGCGGCCACCTCCAGGTCGGGGTCGTTGACGGGCATCGGGTGCACGCGGGCCGGGGCGTCGCCAATGCTCTGGCGCAGGTGCGTGAGGTTGCGATCGGGGTCCCCGTCGGGCGCGACCCGCTCGTCGACCTGGAATAGCTCGACGTCAGCCCAGGGCATGTCTTCGGAGGCCAGCTCGGCGAACATTGCCCACGGTGTCTTGCCGCCGCTGACGGCGAACGTGAACCGGCCGCGCGCGGACACGGCGTCGCGCGCCAGCGCGGCGACGTAGCTGGCCGCGCGCGCGGCCACCGCCGCGGCGTCCGGTGATACCTCGAGGTCGTGCTGCACCGCCTAGCCCTTCTTTTCCGCGTGCCCGCCGAACTCCGAGCGCATCGCCGACAGCACCTTGTCGGTGAAATCACCGAGCCCGCGCGACTCAAACCGCTCGTACAGCGCGTCGGTGATCACGGAAGCCGGGACGCCCTCTTCGACCGCGGCCAGCACCGTCCACCGGCCCTCGCCGGAGTCGGACACCCGCCCGGCGAAGTCATTCAGGTCGGGGTCCTTGGCGAACGCGGCGGCGGTGAGATCGATCAGCCAGGAGCTGATGACAGAGCCGCGCCGCCAGACCTCTGCGACCTCGCCCACGTCGATCTGGTACTGGTAGGCCTCCGGGTCGCGCAGCGGCGCCGTCTCCGCGTCGGACTCCTGCTGGTGCAGGCCAGCATCGGCGTGCTTGATAATCGACAATCCCTCGCCGATCGCGGCCATCATGCCGTATTCGATACCGTTGTGGACCATCTTGACGAAGTGGCCGGCCCCGTTCGGGCCGCAGTGCAGGTAGCCGTGCGGCGCGGTGCTGCCTGTACCGTCAGCGGCTGGCAGGCTGCGGCCGGGCGTCGGTTCGGCGCTGCCCTCGCCGGGCGCGAGCGTCTTGAAGATCGGGTCCAGGTGCTCGACGGGCTCGTTCTCGCCGCCGATCATCAGGCAGAAGCCGCGCTCGAGGCCGAAGACGCCGCCACTCGTGCCGCAGTCGACATAGTGGACGCCGACCGTCTTGAGCTGCTTCGCCCGGACGATGTCGTCACGGTAATACGAGTTGCCGCCGTCGATGACGATGTCGCCTTCGGCCAGCAGCGGCATGAGCCCGTCCAGCGTCGCCTGGACGACGGCGGCCGGCACCATGATCCAGATAGCCCGCGGCTGCTCGAGCTTGGCCACGAAATCGGCGAGGCTAGTCGCACCCTCCGCGCCTTCGGTCGCCAGTTGCTTGACCACATCGGCGGTGCGGTCGTAGGCGACGCAGCTGTGGCCGTCACGCATGAGGCGGCGTACCAGGTTCGCGCCCATCCGGCCGAGCCCGATCATGCCGAGTTGCATCGGCTTGTCTGTTGGCATCGCGGTTAGCCTTCCAATCTTTTGACCGGGAACGGGGCCGTTATGAGCCGGCCTTCAGCGCCCGGTAGCGGCGGATCAGGGCATTGGTCGACGAATCGTGGCGCAGCGCGGGCTCGTCGGCGGCTTCAAGTTCAGGTGCGATCTGACTGGCGAGCGCCTTGCCGAGCTCGACACCCCACTGGTCGAAGGAGTCAATCTGCCAGATCGCCCCCTGAGTAAACACGCTGTGCTCGTACAGCGCGACCAGCGAGCCGAGCAGGCGCGGCGTGAGCACGTCGGTGAGCAGCACGTTGGTCGGCCGGTTGCCGGGCATGACCCGGTGCGGGACGACGTGCTCGGGCGTGCCCTCGGCCCGGACCTGCTCTTCGGTCTTCCCGAACGCCAGCGCCTGAGCCTGGGCGAACACGTTGGCCGTCAGCAAGTCGTGATGGTCGCCGAGCGGGTTGAGCGACCTGCCGAAGCCAATGAGATCGACAGGGATCAACCTCGTTCCCTGATGAATCAATTGATAAAAACTGTGCTGGCCGTTCGTGCCGGGCTCGCCCCAGAACACCTGACCGGTCGGGTAGTCGACTGGGCGCCCGGTGAGCGTGACGCTCTTGCCATTGGACTCCATGGTGAGCTGCTGGAGATAGGCAGGGAAGCGCTTGAGGTACTGGTCGTACGGCATGACGCCGACGGTCTCCGCGTGGAAGAAGTCGGAGTACCAGACGCAGAGGAGACCCATGAGGACGGGGAGATTCTGCGCTAGCGGCGCGGTACGGAAGTGCTCGTCCATCGCGTGGAAGCCGGCCAGCATGTCCTCGAAGTTGCCGGGGCCGATCGCGATCATGGTGGACAGCCCGATGGCGGAGTCCATCGAGTAGCGGCCGCCGACCCAGTCCCAGAAGCCGAACATGTTCTGCGTGTCGATGCCGAAGGCGGCTACCTTCTCCGCGTTCGTCGACACCGCGACGAAGTGCTTAGCGACCGCGGCCTCGCTGCCTAGCTCGCCGACAACCCAGTCGCGGGCGGAGGTCGCGTTCGTCAGGGTCTCGAGGGTGCTGAACGTCTTAGACGAGATGATGAACAGCGTCTCGTCGGCGTGCAGGTCACGAGTCGCCTCGACGAAGTCAGTGGAGTCGACATTGGATACGAAGCGGAATGTCAGGTTGCGGTCTGAGTAGTAACGCAGGGCCTCATACGCCATGACCGGGCCGAGGTCGGAGCCGCCGATGCCGACGTTCACCACGTTCCGGATGGGCTTGCCGGTATAGCCGGTCCAGTCGCCGGACCGGACGCGGTCGGCGAACGCGCTCATCCTGCTCAGCACCTCGTGGACCTCGCGGACCACGTCGACTCCGTCGACGATCAGCGACGCGGTCGCCGGCATGCGCAGGGCCACGTGCAGGACCGCGCGGTCCTCCGACACGTTGATGTGGTCGCCGCGGAACATCGCGTCGCGCCGTGCTGGCACCGCCGACTCCTCGGCCAGCTCGACGAGTAGCCGCATGGTCTCGTCGGTGACGCGGTTCTTGGAGTAGTCCAGGTAGATGCCCTCGGCTTCGGCGGTCAGGCGCTCGCCGCGGCCGGGGTCCTCCTGAAACAGTTCGCGCAGGTGGCGGTCGCTGACCTCGGCGTAGTGGCGCTCGAGCGCCTGCCAGGCCTTGCGCTCGCGAAGCGGCAGAACGTCCGGCATGTCGCATCTCCTTTGCTGGCTGCCACGTCTTATCCCAGCACGTCCGGCAAGCTCGGCGCTGCCCGGCCCGCGTAATGCCCTCATGAACCCTTGGCGTGGCTGCTGAACCCTTATCGCGGCTCAGTCGTGATAACGGGCATGAGCGCAGAGCGAAAGCCCGGGGCGGCGTCACGGCTCCTGCTCCGGGTCGCCGGGGCAGGACTGCTGATCGCCACCGCCGCCATCCACCTGGACCTGTACCTGACCGGGTACCGGACCATCCCGACAATCGGCTGGCTATTCCTGCTTCAGGTCATCGCGGCCTTCGCCCTCGGCGCGCTCGTGCTGGTCACGGGCAGCAGGCTCGTGGCCGCGCTGGGAGCCGGCTTCGCCCTGAGCACGCTTGGCGGATATCTGCTGACCGTGCAATTCGGGCTATTCGGTTATCGCGAGGTGCGGACGACCGCTGGCATCGTGGCGGGGATCATCGAGGTGCTGGCGTTCGCCATTCTCGCCTTCCTCGCGGCGACGCCAAGCCCAGCGGCTGTGGCCGCGGACGATCGGTCGGCCGAGGCGAAGGCTGCGGCGGCCGCTCGCCAGGGCGGAGTGGGTGGTGTGGCGGACAGCGCACCAGGCGGGGTACACAGCGCGACTGGGTCGCGCGGTGCTGGCTCGCGCGGTGCTGGCTGGCAAGGTCCTTCCTGGCTGCCCGCCGGGGTCAGCCCGACGCAGGCGGTGCTCGGCGTTGCGGCTGTCTCGGTCGTGGCCCTGGGCCTGCTTGGCGGCGCGCTGGCTGGCGCGGGCGGGAGCAGCGGCGGGGCCAGCGCGACCGCGTCTGGCGCCGGACTGCGAACGGCGTCCATCGGCGGGACGACCGTGCTGACGAACGCTGCCGGCCGCACCCTGTACTCGTTCGCGCCGGATACCAGCACCAAGTCGGTCTGCAACGGCTCGTGCGCGCAGTACTGGCCGCCGGTGCTGGGGCCGCTGAAGGCCGGGGCCGGGGTGACCGGGACGCTCGCCACGATCACCCGCGCTGACGGGAGCACGCAGGAGACCTACGACGGGCACCCGTTGTACCTCTACATCGGCGATTCCGGTCCTGGCCAGGACCACGGCAACAACCTGAACCTGAACGGCGGTCTCTGGCACATCGTCCCGGTCCAGGGCTGAGCCTCGCGTCCCTGACCTGCGCCGGTCGTCCATTCGCTGCAACAGCGCGCAAGCCGGTGTTATTGTCGCGGCCTTCGGCCGACCGGGCTCGCGGAAAGGCTTGCGCCGGCCCCTCCCGGACCGTTGCCTCTGGGTAAGGACCGCCATTTCCCGTCTCCCGTGCGCGCAAAACGGGCAAGCCGTGCGCCAAAGTGCACGCGGGGCGGGAAATGCCGATCCCCGGCTGGGCCGACTGCTCATAGAGCGCACACAAAAGCCGTGAAACGCCCGTGGCTTACGTCCGGGTCTACCGATAGTTGACGAACTGGAGGGCGACATCGAAGTCCTTGCCCTTCAGCAGGGCCTGGATGTCCTGAAGTTCGTCCTTCTTCTTCGACGAGACCCGCAGTTCGTCGCCCTGGACCTGTGCTTTCACGCCTTTAGGCCCTTCGTCCCGGATGATCTTGGAGATCTTCCTGGCGTCGTCCTGGGAGATGCCCTCCTTGAGCCCGACGTGCAGGCGGTACTCCTTGCCGGACAGCTTGGGCTCGTCGGCGTCCAGGACCTTGAGCGAGACCGAACGCTTGATCAGCTTGTCCTTGAAGAGGTCAAGCACCGCGTTGGCACGTTCCTCGCTGTTGGCCTTGATCTCCACCGCTTCCTTGCCGGACCAGGCGATGGAGGCACCGACGCCGCGAAAGTCGAACCGGGTGCTGACTTCCTTGACGGTCTGGTTCAGGGCGTTGTCGACTTCCTGATGATTGATCTTCGAGACGATGTCAAAAGAGGATTCGGCTGCCACGGGCATCAGGCTATCGCCGTGGCGGCCCCGTGTCGTAACCGCGATGCTGAAGTAACGGGCTGGTTCCGCTATCCTTCACAGTGCCCGTTCTGCGGGACGGTGCACGGCAGGTTGCCCGAGTGGCCAAAGGGAGCGGTCTGTAAAACCGTCGGCTCAGCCTACGTTGGTTCGAACCCAACACCTGCCACCACCACCCAGAACGGCCCCTGGCCTGCACCTATGCGGCCGGGGGCTGATTCCTGGATACCCGGTTACTGCCAGGTGACCGCCGGAAGCTAGACATCGTCTGCGGCCAGGGACGAGCGATTGGCGATCAGCCAGTCGAGATCCTGTCCCAATGATGTCTCGTCGCCGCGTTCGCGGAAGCTCGACCAGGGCTCGACTCCAGCTGAGCCGAGGACCTGGAGCCTGGAGATCTCCCGAGCGATCAGCCGTTCCAGCGCGCCGAGCGTCGCCGACGCAGGCACTCCATATGCCTCGCACAGCGTACTGACCCGAGCACGCAGGTCGCAGCCCTCGGCCAGACCGGCCGCTCGCGTGATATCCGGGCCACGCAGCGGCACGGCGTTCCACGCGAGCTGCGCCACGTCATCCAGCGCTTCGCCGGGTTCGGCGAGGTCCCAGTCGATGAACCCGGCAAGGTTCTCGCCGCGCCATACCGAGTTCCACGGGCCGAGGTCACCGTGTCGGACAATCTGTCCGGGTTGCCAGGTGGCATCAGGGACGATCCACCGCGCATCGGCGGGCGGGACAAAATCGGCGACCGCGTCGTGATACGCCCGCAGCCAGCGCGCTAGCTGCGACAAGCCATCGCCTGATATCAGCACCGCTGGCCACGGCCGCATGGCCACCTCGCCGACCACAAGTGTCAGAACCTCGCGACCCTGCTCGTCGATTCCACGCGGCCGAGGCGCGCCTCCGAAGCCGGCCCGCTCAAGATGCTCAAGCAGCGAATGCACCGCGGGCGTCCACACTCCGGTCGGCCGCCGAATGGTCTTGCCGATCCGCACGACTGTCGTGAGCCCGCCGGTCGCCCGTTCCCCGTCCTGGATCACGACTGACGACAGTAGCGACAACACGGGACGGCCCAGCACTGCCTGTCGCTCGGGACGAAGTCCGGCCGCGCACTTACCCAGTCATCATCTCGGCGCAAGTCGGCCACAGATCACGATGCCTCAGGCGCTGTGCCGGCCCGGATGGCCCAGGCCACGGCCTCGCTCCTGCCCGCAAATTTCCGCCGCTGGCTGTCCGTAGACCAGCGCTGTCTACAGCGGTGACGGCAACTTCACGGGGAGCACATCGGCCGGCGTGACCCAGCCTGTCAGCAAGGCATCCGACGTCGTCTCGCTCGGCTCGTCCGCTAACGTGACTGCCCGCGGGCAGGCGGTCACCTTTGCCGCGACCATCACGCCGACGGCCCCCGGCGCCGGAACGCCGACACGAACCGTTAGCTTCTACGACGGGTGGAAGCTGCTGGGCACAGGCACCATTAACGCTTCCAGTGGCGCGACGTTCCAAAGCTCGTCCCTGGCAGTAGGAGTTCACTCGATCACCGCGTCCTACAGCGGGGATGGCGACTTCAACGCAAGTACCGGCGGGCCCGTTGCCCAGTACGTCAACACCAGCCTGACCAGCTTCCCGAAGCTGTCCAGCGGTGCTTACAACCTGGCGGGTGCCAACCTGAGCGGTGCCTATCTCGTCGGAGTCAACCTGGCAGGCGCAAGCCTCAGCGGCAGCAACCTGAAGGGGGCGGTGTTCCTCCTGGCCACCCTGACCGGGGCGAACCTGACGGGCGCCAACCTGCACAGTGCCAACCTGACGGTGGCCACCCTGGCCGGCGCGAAGCTCGCGGCGCGAACCTGCAGAGGGTCACCAGGAGCAGCACCACCTGTCCTGACGGCACTGCCAGTAACGCCGACGGCGGGTCCTGCGTGAACCACCTGTCGAGCTAGTCCCGCAAGGGCCATTCGAAAGTCCACGAAAGCTCGCTGCAACGACGAGGGCCCGCCGGCCAGGTCGGCGGGCCCTCACCGCTGCGCGGAGTCAGGCAGCCTGGCTCGAGTTTCGTGCTGACCAGTGGGCCGCGATTCTGTATTATCGTGCTGGCGTCTAGTGGCACGTAATTAACAGAAGGTGACGTGATGGAGCAGGCAGCTGACCCGGTGGCATGCGAGGCATGTGGTCGAGACCTTCCAGATAGGAAACCTACAGGCAGGTCACGCCGCTACTGCAACGCCACCTGTCGCAGCTCAGCGCGACGCGATCGGGACCGGGCCATCCGTCTTTCGGGCGGGAACGTCAAGGATGAATTGACAGACTGTGCTCGTCACGCTTATCTTGACGCTATCGGCACTCTCGACAGCGGCAGTTTCGACAGCGTCAGAATCGACAGCACGGGTGAACCGGCGGCTGTTGCCCTGCTCAACGCTGCGGCCCAGCTCGCGATGCAGCTGGCTCGGCCGGGCGCCAACTCGCTCGGAGCAGTCGGCGCAGCACGAGAGCTGGCGGTGGCAGCAAACGCTGGCCTGCAAGTAGCTGTTGACCAGGCGCGAGCCGACGACCATAGCTGGAAGGAGATCGGTGATGCGCTCAACACAACCCGCCAGGCCGCATTCCAGCGATTCGGCCGGCCCGTTGATCCCCGCACCGGCACGCCGATGGCCCGGGTCGCGCTGCCTGGCGCAGCAGAACGCGCCGCTGCGATCTTCGCTGGCATGGCCCAGGGTCGCTGGGAGGAGGCTCGCCGCGATTTCGGCGAACGCATACGCGAGCGCCTCGACGCTGACCGGCTGGCCAGCGGCTGGTCGCACACAGCCAGCCTGGTGGGCGCATTTGAACGGATGGGCGAGCCGTTCGCACACCCGTCTGGAGACAACACGATTGTGGATATACCGCTGTATTTCGAAGCTGGAGAGGCTAACGGCAGGGTCACCTTCGACGGTGACGCCGCAGTGATCGGATTGTTCATCCGGCCCGCGGGACCGTAGCGCAGAAAAGGAAGGCGCATGCCAGGCAGTGACGCGTTCGGCCCGGTCCCCGGGTCGGGCAAGCAACCGTGGTTCCGCCAGAGGCAGTTCGGCATCGGGTATCGTCCGCGGACCTGGCAGGGTTATCTCGTCTCGGCCATCCTCGTCGTGCCGGTGGCGATCTTCGCCGCCGTGCTCAGGCCGCACTCGCCGGTGTTCCTGCTCGCTCTGGTTCCTGCTGTGGTCGTCCCCTACATCATCATGGCCATCCAGCGTCGCTGAGCAGTGTGCGGGCGGAGTCCGCAAGCTCGCCCGCGCCACGTGGCCCGGCTTCGATGACGGCACAACGTACGATCGTGGTATGACCAGCAGACCCGCCGCCGCGCAGCGCCTGCGCGACCTCGCGGGGCTGCGCCGGGTTCGCGACCGGATCGACCGGGAGTACGCGCAGCCGCTGGACGTCGAGGCACTCGCCCGCGGCGCGCACATGTCGGCTGGGCACCTCAGCCGCGAGTTCCGGCTCGCTTACGGCGAGTCGCCGTATAGCTACCTGATGACACGGCGGATCGAGCGGGCGATGGCGCTGCTGCGCCAGGGGGACCTCAGCGTCACCGAGGTCTGTTTCGCGGTCGGCTGCTCGTCGCTGGGCACCTTCAGTACTCGCTTCGCCGAGCTGGTCGGCGTGCCGCCCAGCACCTACCGGCGCCTCGCGGCCGGCGCGACGGCGGGGATGCCGCCGTGCGTGGCCAAACAGGTGACCAGGCCGATCAGGAATCGAGAAGCGCCGCTCAGCGAGGCGCAGCTAGCGTGAGGCTATGGACATCACCATTCACGCAAGCTTCCTCCCGCACGACGACCCGGAGGCAGCCCTAGCCTTCTATCGCGACACCCTCGGCTTCGAGGTCCGTACCGACGTCGGATCCGGCAAGATGCGCTGGATCACCGTCGGCCCTCCCGGCCAGCCCGACACGTCCATCCTCCTGGCGCCGCCAGTCACCGATCCGGGTATTACCGAGGATGAGCGCCGCGCTATCACCGAGATGATGGCCAAGGGCACCTACGGCTGGATCCTTCTGGCCACCAAGGACCTCGACGGCACGTTCGGGCAGGTGCAGGCCAGCGACGCCGCCGAGGTCGTCCAGGAGCCGACGGAGCAGCCGTATGGCATTCGCGACTGCGCCTTCCGCGATCCTGCGGGCAACCTGGTCCGCATTCAGGAACTTCGCTGAGACCGTCGGGGGTCGCAGCCGTGTGCACAGACGCCTACCGTGAAGCGCTGATACGTGACCTGGCATCCACAGTGTCAGCGACGGGGTCACCGGTGCGGCTAGCGGGCCAAACGGAGCCGGACCGCCCTGTCGAAACTGGGCGGCCCGGCTCATGTTGTCAGCGCGCTCTTGCGGCGCGGGTGCTACCAGTTAGTGGCGAGGTCCCTAGCGAACTTCGCCAGGTTCGGGACGCCTAGGCCCGTCGCCTCGTTGTAGAGCTGGCCGGGATTGCCGGTGTAGAAGATGTTGTCGTTGCCGCTACCCACTTGGTTCAGCGGCGTGACCGGACTGTCCGGGCCTGCCGCGAACGCGTACAGGTTCGGGTTCCACAGGCCGATCCGGTGACCCAGCACCGAGTCGATGACCGCCGTCGAGCCGTTGAACTGCGGCCCGATGAAGCTCGTGCCGCCCCAGCCGCTCTGAAGCGCCGGCTGGCCGACGGCGACGAATGACGGCTCATAGAGCAGGTAACCGGAGAACGGGTCAGCGTCCGCGGACACGTCGGGGACGGCCCGGCCGGAGCCGCCGCCGAAGACCAGCGGCGGGTTCGGGTTGACGTTCCATTCGGTTGGCTCGACGAAGCCGGGATCGACCTGCGTGTAGTCGGTCGGAGTCAGGTACTGGACGCCGTGGTAGTTCGCCGTGCCTGACACGCCCGATTGGTAGGACGGCTCCGGCTCGACGAGGCTGAAGCCTCCGCCGCCACCTACGACGTTGGCTATCGCCGCTGCCGCATATGTCGAGCCTGTCGTGGTCGCCATCGGCTGCCACAGGTAATCCCAGCCCCAGGCGCGCTGGTTCGGGACAGTGACCGCGGCGGACCCGGCCGGGCCGGTGAGCGTACCGCTCCACGGCGTCGTAGTGCCGCCCGATGCGGTCGCGTATGGGCTATCGGCCGGGGTATCGACGGACAGGTTGGTCGTGCCGATTTCGTCCGAAGCGTCGTAGGCCGCCGCGTCGCCGGCCGCGTCGAACACTGACGTGCCCTGGTCGGCCAGCTCAAGGAACGCCTCGTCAAAGGCGGCCTCGTAAGCGTTGGTCTCCTCGCCCGCCGCTACCGCGCCGGCGACAACGGTCTCCGCCTCGCCCCAGCTCGTCGACAGCGTGTCCGCGACGTTCTGGCTGGCAGCGGTGAAGAAGGCGTCGATGAACCCTGGATCTGTGTTCGCCGCCTGGTAGACGACGACGTTGGCGCCCGGGGCCAGCGCGCCGGACTGCTCGACGTCCAAGTCGGTCTCACCACTGCCGGACGAGTCGCTCGGCGCGCCGGGTCCGCCGTCGATGTTGTCCACGGTCACGGTGCGGCCTGTGGTCGGCACGTTCGCGACATTCTGCCAGAAGTACTGCGGTGCGCCGGGGTCGAGCGCCGCCAGAGTGACGATGCCGAGAGTCTCCCCGGCCCCGTCGCCCTGGCTGTATAGCCGGTTCAGACCGTAGCGGGCGGCGAAGTCGGACGGCAGGTAGCTGCCGGGGACATCCGCTGAGGAAGACGAAGGCGCCATCGTGACCGAGGTCGTCTCGTGCACCGCGTTGCTGGCGAACGGAGCGTAGTTGGTCAAGCCGAGGATGGCGAGCACGTACTGGCCGATGCTGGGCCTCAAGCTCGGGGCGCCGGTGGCGCTGTACACCGTCTGGGCCGGGATCCGGTTGCCGTCAAAGGTCGGCCGCGCCGGGACGTGGTAGTCCCGTTGGGTGACCGACAGCGCCGCGTCGAACTCGCCAGCTGTGCCGGATGCCGACAGGTCAACGTTGCCCGGGTAAACCGATGCCGTGATGCCGAACGACGCCAGGTACTTCGTCAGCGCGGACACCGCGCTGCCGCTCGCCCCGTACTTGGCGGCGAACTGGCTCACGGAATCGAAGCTGGTCAAGCCCCCGGTAACGGCGGACTTGAGCTGGGACATGTTGTTCTCCTTCAAGATGAAGGAGACCTGCTCCGGGGTGTCCGGCGCGGTGGTGCCGAACGCCGACGCGCCGGGCACCGCCGACGCGAGGAAGCCAGTCGGTATCTTCTCTGAAGTGGAAGCCTGGGCGGAGCCTGCGGTTGCGGCAACTGAGCCCGCGACTACTAGCACCCCCGCAGCCAGTCCGGCCCACAAGCGCGGGCGAACGAAGAGAACCATGCTCGGGGCACGCTCCTGACAGTCAGTGGCGACCGTCGGCGGCCGCCTACGGCTCTCCTGTAAAGCTGCCGCCACTTAGCGGAGCTAACGACCATTCGCCAGGAGCCTGGTGATTATGACACGAAAGCCATCTAGGCCGGTAGAACCTTGTCCGTCGATTCGGCGGCTAAGCGGCCCGCGATCCCGGCATTAGGCTGGGGAAATGGGCATCCGCATTGGCATACTCGGACCGCTGGAGGTGCGGGATCTAGGCGGACGGCTCCTGCCAGTCACCGGCGCCCGCCTGCGGTCCCTGCTGATCCGGCTGGCGATCAGCGACGGCAGCCCAGTGCCCGTCGACACGCTCGCGGCCGACCTATGGCCAGACGGCGGCCCGGCCGACGCAGCCAACGCCCTCCAGGCCCTGGTCTCGCGTCTGCGGGCGGTGGCTGGCAAGGACATTGTTGAGTACGGGCCGACTGGTTACCGGCTGGCGGTCAGCTCTGATGAGATCGACGCCTGGGCGTTCGAGCGGCTCGTCCGCGCGGCCCGTGCCGCGACGGACGGCGGCGACAGCGGGGCCGGCGCCGACGCGCTCCGACAGGCCCTGCGGATGTGGCGCGGGCCCGCGCTCGCGGACGTGGCCGACGCGCAGTTCGCGACGCCGGCGATCGCCCGCCTGTCCGAGCTCCGGCTGGCGGCCGCCGAGGACCGGATCGAGGCGGACCTGGCGCTCGGCCGTGGCGCCGAGCTCGTTCCCGAGGTCGAGCAGCTCGCTACCGAGCATCCGCTGCGCGAGCGGCTGCGCGGCCAGCTCATGCGCGCCCTCTACGCTGCAGGCAGGCAGGCCGACGCGCTTGCCGTGTTCGATGACACGCGGCGAACGCTGGCGTCGACCCTGGGCATCGACCCGTCGCCTGGGCTCGCCGAAGTGCACCTCGCCGTCCTGCGTGGTGAGCTGCAGGCAGGCCCGCGCGGCCCGGCGCCGCGGCGGCCTGGCCCGCCTGAGCCTGGCCGGCAGCCAGCCGAGACCGGCCCCACGCCAAGGGGCGACCGGCCTCGCCGCGGCGGGCACCTCCCGGCCCAGCTCACCAGCTTCGTCGGCCGCGATGACGAGCTGGATCGCGTCACGGCGCTGCTGGCCGGGTCGCGGCTCATCACCCTGACCGGCCCTGGCGGCTCGGGCAAGACCCGGCTGTCGATCGAGGCGGGCGCCAGGCTAGCGGAGCAAGCGCCCGACGGCGTCTGGTTCGTTCCGCTCTCGCCTGTGCGCGATGCGGCCGAGGTCCCGCAGGCGGTGCTGACCGCCGTGGATGGCCGGGAGACGGCGTGGCTCGCCGACCCGGTGGAGGCTTCCCTGCTCGCCGCGACCGACCCGCTTGACCGGCTTAGCGAAGTACTCGCCGCACGCACCCTCGTCCTCGTGCTCGATAACTGCGAGCATGTCCTCGACGCCGTCGCCTGGCTCGCCGGACGAGTGCTGGCCGACGCTCCTGGCGTGCGCATCCTCGCGACGAGCCGGGAGCCGCTCGGCCTGACCGGCGAGACGGTTTGCCCGGTCCCCTCGCTGGCCCTGCCACCGGCAGACGCCACCGCCGAGCAGGCGGTGGCGAGCGCGGCGGTGCGCTTGTTCGCTGACCGCGCGAGCGCTGTCCGGCCAGGCTTCGCCGTCGACGCGGACACGGTCGGCCCGGTCGTGCGGATCTGCCGGGCGCTGGATGGCATACCGCTTGCCATCGAGCTGGCGGCCGCGCGAGTGCGCGCGCTGACTCCGGTCCAGGTAGCTGACCGGCTAGACGACAGGTTCGCCCTGCTGTCGGTCGGCAACCGGGGCGCGCTGCCACGCCACCAGACGCTTCGGGCGATCGTGGACTGGAGCTGGGACCTGCTCGACGGCTCCGAGCGGGCGATCCTGCGACGGCTGTCGGTCTTCAGTGACGGCGCGACGCCCGCGAGCGCCGAGCAGGTGTGCTCGCTCGGCGGCGATCAGGCCGGGCTCGTGGACGTCATAGCCGCCCTAGTGGACAAGTCCCTGGTAGTGGCCTCCGGCCAGCGGCACGTGCGCTACCGGCTGCTGGAAACGGTGCGGGCGTACGCGGCCGAACGGCTCGCCGAGGCCGGTGAAGCTGAGCCTGCGGCCGCCGCACACGCGGACTACTTCCTGGCACTGGCCGAGCGAGCCGAACCTGAGATCCGCGGCCCGGACCAGATCACCTGGCTGGACACGCTGACCACTGAGCACGACAACTGCGCGGCGGCAATTCGCCATGCCATGAGTACCGGAGACGCCAGGACGGTGCTGCGGTTCGTCCGAGCGCTGGCGCTGTTCTGGGGCATGCGCGATTACGACGCTGAGGCCAGCGAGTGGGCGGCCGAGGCGCTGAAGCTCGCCGGCGACACGCCGCCAGAGGGCCTCGCCGGCGCCTACGCGATCTGCAAGATCGTCACCGCCGTCAGCCAGTTCGGCGCCGGCGCAGGTGCCAACGCCGACCCGGCCGAGTTCAAGCGCGTGGCGAGCCAGCTGGCGGTGCCACCTGGCGCCGACGATCCGCTACTTGCCCTCATCGCGCCCATGCTGGCCGCCTTGACCGGCGAGCTCGATCGGGCCAGGCGTGAGCTGAGCGCGCTGTCTGGGCATCCCGATCCCTGGGTACGGGCGGCGCAGCACGCGTTTGCCGGCCACTTCGCCATCAGCGATGGCGATATCGCGCTAGCGGCTGCCGAGCTGGCCGCGGGCGATGTGCTGATCCGCGAGATCGGCGACCGGTTCGTCCGGATCGCCTGTCTGACCGGGCTGGCTCAGGTGGCCTTGGCACGGGACCGCCCGACGGACGCGGTGCGCGCGCTTGAGCAGGTCCAGCTATTCGCTGACGAGGGGCTGACCGGCAACCTGGGGAAGACCATGCGGATCCCCCTGGGGTGGGCTCGTGCGCTCGCTGGCGACATCGCCGGCGCCCGCCACGATCTCGAGGAAGGCGTTGTCGTCTCGGAGAAAATAGGCGAGCTCGATGACGCGGCCTTCGGCTACGTCCATCTCGGCGAGATCGCGCGACGCGAGGGAGACCTGGCTGGCGCACGTGACCAGCTCGGCCGGGCGCTGCTGATCGTGGAGACGCACGAGGTCCGACCGGACCTGTCCGCAGCCGCCGCTACCACCTTCAGCCGGCTCGGCTGCCTGGCTGAGCAGGACGGCGACCTTGCCACCGCCGTTCGCTGGCATCAGCGTGCCCTAAGCAAGCTGTCCACCGGGCTTGCGGCGATCATGCCCAGCAATCCGCTTCTCGCCACGGTGATCGAGGGGATCGCCGCGCTGGCCGCCGCGCGCGGCGAGCCCGTCAGGGCAGCCGAACTGCTCGGCCTCGCCCACCGGCTCCAGGGCTTCACGAACACGGCCAGCCTTGAGGTCGCCAGGGCTCAGGCGGCCATCGGCGCCGCCCTTACCGAGGACGACGCCGAGGCAGCCGCCGCGCGCGGCCGCGGCTGGGGCCGGGCCGAGGCGCTTGCGGTCATGCCGTAAGCTGCCGCGGCCAGTCAGCGGCACCGGCATGCGGCGAGCCCGTTCCTGGTCTGATGGCGCTACATGCGCCGGCGGTACATCCGCATCGCCAGCGGGAAGGCCACGATGACGATTCCGGCGGCCCATAGCAGCGTGTACAGGGCGTGGTCGCCTACCGGCCCGCCGATTGTCAGCGCCCGGACCGAGTCGGCCAGGTGGCTGACCGGGTTGACCTTGACCCAGGCCTGCAGCCAGCCGGGCATCGTGCGGGTGTTGGACAGCAGCACGCTGCTGCCGAAGACCAGCGGCATCGTCCAGATGAACGAGATACCTTGCACGGTCTCCGGCGACGGCGCGACGAGGCCGACTAGCACCGACACCCAGCAGATCGCCAAGTAGAACACGTACGCCAGCGCATAGGCCGCGACGATTGCGAGCAGCGAAGTATGAAACCGGAAGCCGAGCGCCGAGCCGAAGGCAGTGAGCACTGTCATGACCACGAGGAACCGGACGGTGTCGCCGAGCACCGCGCCGAGAAGCGGTGACGAGCGGGCGATCGGCAGGCTGCGGAACCGGTCGAAGACGCCCTTGTGGATGTCCTCGCACAAGGCCGTGCCGAGGCCCATCGAAGCGAACATGGCCATCTGACCGACCAGGCCCGGCAGCAGGATCTCGAGGTAAGCGTGCGTGCTGCCAGCTACCACGCCGCCGAACACATACAGGAAGAGGACGAGGAAGACGACCGGCATCAGCGTGACGTCCATCAGCTTCTCCGGCGAGTGCTTGAGCTGGATGACGTTTCGCCACGCGATCGTCAGCCCGTTCGCCAGCGCCTGGCGGGCGCCGATCCGGCGCCGCAGTACGCGTGGCGGCCGCCCGTCCGGTTCCGCCGCCGCCGAGATGGTGCCGGTCATCACGCTCGTCAGCTGCGAGGTCATGCCGCACTCCCGTCGCGCGCCAGTTCGATCTGCAGAGCGCTGTTGTCCTCGGCGCGGTGGCCGGTGAGCGTCATGAACACCTCGTCCAGGCTTGGCAGTCGCAGCGCCAACTCGGCAGCCACGATCCCCACGTCGTCGAGCATCCGGACGATGGCCGGCACCATCGCCGGGTCGGTCACAGGGGCGGTCACGAGGCCGCTGTCCGCCACCACGTCCGGCCGGGTGCCGATCACCGCGGCGACGACGTCTGCTACCTGCGGCGTGAACTCTCTGTCCATGGCGCGCACCTGGAGGGTCCGACTGCCCGTCCTGGCTTTCAGCTCAGCCGGCGTGCCGGACGCGACGACCTGACCGTGGTCGATCACCGCGATCTGGCTGGCTAGCTCGTCGGCTTCCTCCAGGTACTGGGTCGTCAGCAGGACCGTGGCCCCGCCCGCAAGCACGCCGCGGATGGTGTCCCACATCTGGCTGCGCCCCCGTGGATCCAGCCCGGTGGTGGGCTCGTCCAGGAACAGGATCTCCGGATCGCCGAGCAGGCTGGCGGCCAGATCAAGCCGCCGCCGCATGCCGCCGGAATAGGTCTTGACCGCCCGGCTGGCCGCGCTGGCGAGGTCGAAGCGCTCAAGCATCTCGCGGGCGCGGGCACGCGACGCCGGCCTGCTCAGACCCAGCAGGCGGCAGATCATGATCAGGTTCTCGGTCCCGGTCAGTTCCTCATCCACTGAGGCGTACTGGCCGGTCAGCGCCAGCAGCTGACGGACCTGCACAGCATCGGAAACGACGTCGTAGCCGCAGATTCTGGCCCGGCCGGCGTCTGGTCGCAGCAGGGTGGACAGAATGCGCACGACCGTGGTCTTGCCGGCCCCGTTGGGTCCGAGCAAGGCCAGGACCTGGCCTCTCTCGGCCGATATGTCGATGCCGTCCAGCGCCTGGGTGGCGCCAAATCTCTTCGTCAGGCCCTCGGCCTCGATCACAGCAGCCATTAGCCGCCCCCATCAGTAGTCGTCGCTAGGTGCAACCAGGGTGATGGGGAGCGCTGATACGCCGCTGCCAGCGCACTGATACCGCGCACTGATACCGCGCGCAGTCAGGCCAGGAGTCGCTGGCCGGCTATCGGCTTGGAAGTGATCGCGGCAAGCCAAACCAGGGCAGCACGCTGTTCTCGAATCGGGTCATGGCGCAGATCTGATGGCCGGCGAGGGTGAGCACGATGAGACCGGTCCCATGGCGGACATCGCCACTGGTATGCACGTAGAGCCCGAACGCTGGCTGACCGTTCGCCCGGGTCGGCACGAGGTCGTAGGTGCGGCCAGCGCCAAAGAGCAGGGCGCAGAACCTGGCGACGACGTCCCGGCCCTCGTATTCGAGAGGCATGGGTGGCATCGACATGAAGACGTCCTCCGTCAGCAGGGCAACCAGCCCGTCGAGATCGGCAGACTCGTACGCGCGGGCAAACTTGGCCACGAGCGCTTCCTCAGCGGGCGACTCGGCAACGGGTGGGGGCTCATGGTCACCGCCCAGCGGGTGACGGCGCTCCAGGCTGGCCCGGCCTCGCTTCAGCGCGCTGTTGACCGACTCGATGGTCGAATCCAGCATCTCGGCCACCTCACTCGCGCGGAAACCGAGGACATCGCGCAGGACAACTACAGCCAGCTGGCGCGGCGGAAGAAGCTGCAGTGCAGTCACGAAGGCCAGCGAGATCGATTCGGTCTGCTGATAGCGGGCCTCCGGCCCGGGTGCCGCGTCGACAGCACCCTCGAGGAAGGCATCCGGAAGTGGTTCTAGCCACACGACCTCGCCGATCCGCGTCGGTTCGGGTGGTTGCACACCTGGCACATCCCACTCCTTGGCTAGGCGACGGCTGACTGACCGGCGCGCGTTGAGGCACCGGTTCGTCGCGATCCGGTAGAGCCAGGTGCGTACTGAGGCGCGTCCCTCGAATCCGCCGATGCCCTGCCAGGCGGCCAGCAGCGTGTCCTGAAGGGCGTCCTCGGCGTCCTGGAACGATCCGAGCATCCGGTAACAGTGCACCTGCAGCTCCCGACGGTGCGGCTCGGTCAGCTCCCGGAACGCGTCGCCGTCCCCGTCCCGCGCCCGTGAGATCAGATCGGGTTGCCGCACCGTCGCGTCACCTCTGCCAGCTTCCAGAGCCATGTCGGACCTCATTCCCGTATGGACACCGGCGAAGGCCCGAAGTGGGCGCTTGATCGGCGAGCAGTCTCTCGATCACCCGGTGTCTACCTCCGTGGTGGCCGACAACAGCACGGATGGAGAAACAGAAATGGGAAGAATCGTCATCAGCGAGAACGTATCGCTCGATGGAGTCATCGAGGACCCGACCGGTGACGAGGGGTTCAAGTTTGGCGGCTGGTTCGACCAGATGTCAGACACGGACCGCGACGCGTGGGCCAAGGTCGAGTTCCAGGAAGCGCTGGACACCGCGGCCTGGCTCGTTGGCAGAGGTACGTACCTATGGTTCGCCGAGCGGTGGGCTGCCCGGCCTGGCGACTGGGCAGACAGGCTTCGCAGCATCCCTAAGTTCATCGTGTCCTCGACGCTCGAAGATCCAGCCGAATGGACCAACTCCACAGTCCTGACCGGCGACGTCATCGAGGCGGTCGCAAAGCTGAAGCAGAACGTGGACGGCGACATTGTTGTCTACGGCAGCGCCCCGCTGGTGCACACACTGATGGAGCACGACCTGGTCGACGAGCTGCGGCTGATGACCCACCCGTACGTCCTCGGGACCGGTGAGCGCCTGTTCCGCGAGACCAGCGACAG
>DATHPF010000055.1:0-32804 GCA_035484155.1 Streptosporangiaceae bacterium | reverse complement strand
TCGTGCACTGCTACGTGTATGAAGCTGACTCAGTCATCGAGCCGGATACAACTAACTGCCGATGGCGGTTAGGACGGCGTTGTGCGTGGTGATCTGGGTGTCGAAGTCGGCGCATTTCAAGACGATGGTGGTGGTTGACCTGAGCGTGATCACCGCGCTGAGGTCTATCACCCCGGCGGACGTGTTGCCCGCCGTCTTCCCGAGGTTGAATATGGTGTTGTCCAGGAGCTGAGGCCTGCCGCTTTTTGTGATCGAGCACCCGGCCTCGGTGTTTGGGGTAGTGGTCGCCGGCACGCTATCGGCCCACAGCTTCCCGGCGATCCACCAGTGCCCGGCGGGCACCTTGAGCGTGACGATCGTCTTGATAGTCTTCGCGATCACCGCGTTTCCGGCGTGCGTGGCCGAGAGGATCTTCACGGTGCTCCCGCTCGCGGTGTTTCCCGAGGCGCCGAGCGCGGGAGTGGTGGCCGCGATCGCTGCGATCAGGCCTCCTGCCCCGAGTACTATCGCCGGCAGGTTCCATGCGTTGCATTTCATCGTGTTCCCTCTCTGAGTAAGGCCGAGACCCGGCCAAGTCCAGGCCGGGTGGGCTGTGCCTCGAGGATGCGGCTCACGCATCGGTGCGCGGATCGGGAGATCGCCCAGTATCCGGGCCGACGGGTCTTTAGATTCCGTCGCGTGGTGTTTAGGTCTGCTCGGAATACAGCAGGCCGGCGCGCTCGGCCAGGGCCGCGGCCTGTACCCGGCCGGAGACGCCGAGCTTGCGCAGAATGTTGGTAACGTGCACGCCGGCGGTCTTGGGGCTGATGAACAGCTCGGCGCCGATCTGGGCGTTGGTGCGGCCGTCCGCGAGCAGGCGCAGCACAGCCAGCTCACGGCCGGTCAGCCCGTAGGGCACGGGTGGCTCAGCCGGCAGCGGGGCGGCCAGCTCGGTCGGGAGCGGGATCCGGGTCCGCTGCGCAAGGGCGCGGATGGCGGCCAGCAACGGCGCGTGGCCGTCGGATGCTGCGGTGGCCGCCTGGACCGCGGCGGAGACTGCCGCCGGAGGCTGGCCGGCGGCCAGGTCCGCCTCGGCGTGCCGCCACCAGGCGTAGGCCGCCCGATGCGGGCAGCCCAGGCCCTCCCAGGTCTTCGCGGCCACGCTCCACGCGGCGGGATCGCTGGCCCCGGCCAGCCGGGACCGCTCAGCGTCCCAGCTGGCCCGCTCGGCCGGGATGGCCGCAACGTACGGATGGTCGGTGAACGGGGCACCGGCCATCTGGTCGACCCACGAGACCAGCTCGCCTGCCGCTGCCAGGGCGGCCACGACTGCGTCGTGGTCTTGGCGCGCCCGGGCCCGCTCGGCCAGGTCAGCACAGGCACGCATGCCCGTGCCCAGAAGCCGCCCGCACACGATCGTCAGATCCGGGGCCTTGAACAGGGCGAGTGCCCGCTGAACCTCCTCGAGGGCATCGCCGGGCCGACCCGCCCACAACGCCAGCTCTCCGGCATCCTGCGCAAGGCGGCGCGAGTTGTCGATGCTGCCGATGAAGGAGAACGAGCTGATCTGCTGCTGTCGCCGGCTTGCGGCCTCGGGGTCGCCGCGCAGCATGTCGATCTGGGCGCGGCGCTCGTGGACGCCCCAGTGCTCGCGCCGAGGGGGCCCAGCGGTCAACGGGTCGATTAGCGCCGCTGCCTCGGCGGTGCGCCCGAGGGTCATCAGCGCCTCGGCCGCGTTGGCGGCCACGAAGATGGCAGGCAGGCAACTGTGGATGCCTGCCTGGCGTGCGGAGTGCAGGCCGCGTTGCGCCAGCTGGACACCATCCTGGAACCGACCGAGCGTCAGCAGGGCGTCGCTGCCGGTGGCAGCCAGCCGCAAACCTGCCAGGTCATCCCGAGTGGCTTCGGCCATGGCCGAGGCTTGGTCGAGAAGGGAGAACCCCTCATCCACTCGTCCCCACAGGAACGCGCTGACAGCGAGCGACGACAGGATGCGCGCGGTCAAGGCACCGGCATCGGCAGCCTTGGCGATCTCCAGCGCGCGAGTCAGGGCGGCCGGGCTGGCCGCGAGTCGGCCCTCGGCGTGGAACAGGAACGCGGCGGCGTAGCGCCACCAGGCTTCAGCCTTATCGGCGGACGGGGGACAACGCTCGAATAGCTGCAGCGCCTTCTCCATGAGCGGCAGAGCTTCTGCAGGCCTGCGGTACTCGCGAAGCACGGCGGCGCGCAGGTGGATGACCGCGGCGGTCGCAGGCTCAGGGTGATCGGCGAACCGCCGGTAGGCTTCCTCAGCGACCTCGCCAGCGCGTTCTCGATCGCCGTAGACGTGCAGTGCGTCGATAGCCCGAATGTACAGGCGGGGCAGGCCCGCTCCGGGCGCACGGAGTGCGCCGGGCAGTGCCTCGGACAACTCGATCGCCCGCAGCCAGTGCGCCGCCGCCTCGGCGTAGCCGAAGACCCGCTCGGCCGCGTCGGCCGCCGCCAGCCGCGCCGGCAGCTCGCCAGCGGGGCGGCCCGCGGCGGCCCAGTGCCCGGCTGCCTCGGCGGCCAGCGTCTCATCACCGGCCGCTTCCAGCGCCCGCGCGATACGTTCGTGCAAGACCCTCCGCTCGCCCGGCAGCAGTCCGCCGGTAACTGCCTCGCACAGCAGCGCGTGGCGCGGCCGATGCGCGCCCTCGGGGGCAGCGTCGGCCAGCAGCCGAGCGGCGGCCAGCTCCCGCAAGCCCTGGCGCACCACATCAGTGGTGAGTCCGGTGACGCTGCAGAGCATGGTCTCAGCCAGCGGCCGGCCCGCGACCGCCAGCGCGTCCAGCACCGCACGGGCGTCACCACGGCAGCGGTCTGCCCGTGCTATCAGGAGTTCCGCCAGCCTGGCCGGGAGCCCGGCCGGCGCGCTCAGCCCGCCGACAGACGGCCCAGCCATCACCGCGGCGACCAGCTGCTCGGTAAAGAACGGGTTACCTTCGGCACGGGCGTACAGGTCGTCGACAAACCGCGGTAACGCCGGTCCGGCCGCCAGGGCTGAGACATGCTCGGCAACCTCCCGCCGCGAGAGCGGGGAAAGCGGGATCTCCTCCACCCCGCAACTGCTGCGGGCATGCACCAGCCATCCGGCCACCCGCGGGTCAAGCGGCACCTCATCGCTGCGGCAGGTCACCACCATCGGCACCCCGCCACCACGGTTGGCCCAGGCAAGGAAAGTCAGCAAATCCAGCGTGGCACCATCCGCCCAGTGCACATCCTCGATCAGCACGCCAAGCCCGCGCCGGCGTGCCGCGGCACCCAGCAGCTCCGCAACCGCGGCGAACAGCCGCTCGCGCGGCCACTCACCCCACCGGCCTGGACCTTCTCCGCCGGTCCCGAGTTGCGGCAGCAGCCGCCCCGCCTCGACCCGCACATACGGCGTCGCTATCTCCAGCGCGGCCTCGAGCAGCTCGCCGCCATCCAGCTGAGCCAGCTCACCCAGCGCCTCCGCGACCGGCAGCAGCGGCAGCTTCTCGCCCAGCGGCAGACACCCCCCCGAAATCCAGGCCATCTGCCCGGCTAGGCGCCGCATCCCCTCCCCGACGAAGCGGGTCTTGCCAACACCGGCATCACCCACCACCAGCACCAGCCGCGCTTCCCCCGCCACAGCAGTCTGCAAAAGCGACAACTCACGCTCACGGCCGACAAAGGCGGCTGACCTGCTCACGCGCCCAGCCCACCAGCCTGAGCTTCTCCAGGTCAATCTCTCAGACGAACCAGCACGCACTGAAGCATCCCGGAGTCTCCGGAGGCTCTGCCGGGCCGAGTTCGCGGTAGCGGGCGGCCCACCGCGCCGCCGTCGTGGGCGAGACCTGGAACCGTTCGGCGGCGCGGCGGACCGGCCAGCCGTCATCGACGACGCACCGGGCCAGGCGCAGCCGCCCGGTCTCGGTCAGCGGGGCATTACGGTGGGGCATGAGGGCCTCCCGGCAGTTCAGTGTTGATGTGGTGATCCACACCGAACCCGGAAGGTCCTCCCTACATCAAGATCATTGACGTTGTGTCGCGTCACCAACGTCCGCGGTCAGTACACCTAGGCCGGGGACCAGCCAACTTAGCTTCTGGAGTTCGGTCGCCGCTCGTCCTGCGTGCTTTCGCAGAGAAACTTCAGGCTGATGTTCCACAGGTCGTGACCGCGGTGCATGTGGCCAGGATTGGAGTCGGCGAGTTTCTTCGGGCTGGCGCCGGTTCCGGTCTCTTCCATGACCACGTATGTGGTGCCCCTGTCGCGCGGTTCGAGGAGCCAGGTGTGGTACGCCAACCACTGGTCTGTCTGGCCGTACCAGCTGATGCGGGACGTGGGCTCGAATTCGTGGACGGTGCTGTGGATGTGCGCGCCGAAGGTAATCCAGTCGAAGGTCACGCCCGCGCCGAGGAGTCTGCTGGGGGCGTTGACCGTGACGTTGCGGGCGTTAACATACCAGTCCGGCCAGGCGGTGGCGTGGACGAGGTGCTCCCAGATCTTGGCCGGGGGCGCGGCGATGACGATGTCGTTGTGCGCGAAGAGGTCGGCCTGCTCCGGCACGATGCCCTCCGGCCAGTGGATGTGCGCCGAGCGGTGCTGGATGTCCTCAATGACTGACATCGTTGTGCCTCCATCAGGCTTCTCGCTGGTCATCCCGGTCCGGTGACTGCGTTCCTGTCATCGTCATGCCGGCTGGGCTAGGCTCGCCTCCGCCAGCGCACCGCGCAACTGGCCAAATCCCTCTGACGTGCGGCAACGCCGCTGACGCGGGACTTCATCAGTTTGCGCGCTCAGTTGTGGTCCTGGATGTCGTGGGTTCGAATCCCATCCCTCGCCCACGGGAAAACGCAGGTCAGCGGCCTGCATCTCAATCATCGTGTTGTCACGCTGGCTCCCGCGCGCCATCGACCGACGGGTGCCCGCCGGGCCTGTGCTGTCGGACCAGTCCAGTCCTGTAGGGCGCCAAATCAGCCTCTAACCGGTGGGGCCTCTGTGCCAGATTGACGCGGCCGGTGACGGACTGTCGGTCTTTGCCGCAACCATTCGCGAGCGGCGCGGACGGCCGGTCGTTATTCCATCTCGGTGACATGTCGACGCCTGATCTGGCAACAGACTCACGGCCATTCAAGACGCTTCAACCTCGACTAAGGGCCGCCGTTCTCGCGAACGGCGCAAGTGTGCTCGGCCGTCAATTACGCCAAGCACTAGCATCGGCACCGCCTCCTGACTTGACCCGAAGCGTTCAGGGTGGCCTACCACCTCGCGGCCATGGAGCCACACGAGACTTAATGGACCCGCGAACGGTGCCATTCCGGACCGGTCCGATCAGCGGCCTGGTCCGACCTCAAGGGCTGCACCTCAGTCAGTGCGGCCGAGGCCGCGTACTTCGCTGCTCGTGGATCCGGCCACCGGGTAGATGGCCGACATGTTCGTAGCTACAGTGGCCGCCGACTGCCCGCGCCGACGTGCGCCAGCACTCCTGGCATGAGCTCGCGCCCGCTGATGGCCTCCGGCATAGAACTCAGGTCGCGAAGAAACTTAGTCTCGGCGAAACTCCGCGCATCCCAGCCGCGCTGCCGGGCGGCAGCGAGCTGTCCACGGGTCGGTTGTCGTGAGCTCCCCGCGAGGCGCCGTGCCGCATGTCACGGCCAGCGCCTGGCCGCGCGCCGGGTAGCCGCGCGGTTGCCCGGGACCGGATTCCGGCCGGGTACCTCCTCGACCGCGGAGAGGACTGTTACCTGGACGCCCACGTCCCTCATCTGAGGCGGCATGGCCTGGCAGCCGCTCTCGTAGATGCCATCAGTACATTGCGGCGCCAATTTATAATTTCTGGCCTTGATCCGCTTTCTCGCGCTACGTATAGTAAGTGCGTTTGGCGCCATTCCTTCGGGTGTAGCCGTGGGCTCACCTCGGGTTACGGCGCGATGGCGTTCCTGCGCCGCCGACCGGATGTCGCGTCGCCATGGGAGGGAGGTTTCCTGTCCGCCTGAGCCTGTCCTGATAAATGGCTCGGTCCTACAACGTGCCTGGCCGCCCGCGGCCAGGATCCGGTTTCGGTCGTCATCAATGGCCGGAACGGAAGTTCTGCTGCCCAAAAGGGCGGAGCTATGCCCAAGTAGCACTCGGTACAGCAGTCAGTGAAAGGATACCGCATTGCACGCTAATAACCACGGCCGCAGGCCGATGAAGCCCCTCGGCCTGGCAATTGGCATACCAATTGCGCTCTTAGCGGGAGGGATGCTCGCCGCTACCCCGGCTACCGCTTATGCGGGCACGGCCCCCTCCGTCTCGGCCGCCGGGCAGGCATCAGGCTCGTCTCACTGGGTGTATGCCTGCGGCACCTTTACCCGCGGCAAGCTCCACTGCCTGGTCATCAAGAACACCGCTGCCCATCCAACCGCGCAGACCGTGCGGCCCAACGCTATCCCCGCAGGCAACGGCTATGGCCCGTCGCAGCTGCAGTCCGCCTACGATCTGACCGCGGCGTCCGGCGCCGACGGCTCGGGCACGACAGTTGCTGTAGTCGATGCCTACAACGACCCGACCGCGGCCAGCGACCTGGCCACGTATCGGTCCGCTGCGGGACTGCCTGCCCTGACGTCAGGCCAGTTCACCCAGTACAACCAGGAAGGCGAGACCTCGCCGCTGCCCGCCACGGCCCCGGCCGATGACGACTGGACGCTGGAGGAATCGCTCGACGTCGACATGGTCTCCGCGATCTGCCCGCTGTGCAAGATCGACCTGGTTGAGGCCAACAACGACAGCGGTACCGGCCTGTACGTCGCCGAGGAGACGGCCGCCACCACCCTGGGCGCCAAGTACATCTCCAATAGCTGGGGCGGAAGCGAGACGTCCACCGATACCACGGACGACTCCGAGTACTTCGGTGTCTCCGGCGTGGTCTACACCGCATCCGCTGGTGACTCTGCCTACAGCGGCGGCGTGATCTACCCCGCGACCTCTCCGCATGTGGTGTCGGTTGGCGGAACCACGCTGAACACCTCATCCAACTCGCGCGGCTGGACCGAAAGCGTCTGGGAGACCAGCTCGTCGGAGGGTACTGGTTCTGGCTGCTCAGCCTTCGAGCCGCAGCCGTCCTGGCAGGCGTCCATCTCCATCCTCAAGGCTGCCTGCGCCGATCGGGTCGACAACGACGTAGCGGCCGACGCCGACCCCAACACCGGGGCAGCGGTCTACGACACGACAAACGGTAACGGCGGCTGGAACGAGGTCGGAGGCACTAGCGAGTCGTCACCGATCATCGCCTCCGTGTTCGCGCTTGCCGGCAACAACGGCAATGGCGGCAACAACGCGGCCGACTCGATTTACACGCACACCGCCGACCTGAACGAGGTTACGGCGAGCAGCAACGGCACCTGCACTCCCCCGGCGGCCGACTCGGTCCTGTGCACCGCGACTGGCGCTGCGAACACCTACAACGGCCCGACTGGCTGGGGCACTCCGGAGGGCCTCGGCGCGTTCCAGAGCAACTCCGCCGGCAACACGGTCACCGTTACCAACCCGGGCAGCCAGACCGGCACCGTCGGCACGGCCGCCAGCCTGCAGATCAACGCGACCGACTCAGCCTCGGGCCAGACGCTGACCTACAGCGCCACCGGCCTTCCGGCGGGCCTGTCGATCAGTTCCACGACCGGGCTGATCTCCGGCACGCCCACCACCGCCGGCAGCAACAGCGTGACGGTCACCGCCAAGGACACCACCGGAGCCTCCGGATCGGCGTCCTTCACCTGGACAATCAACTCCGCGACCGGCTGCACAGCGGCACAGCTGCTCGGCAACCCGGGCTTCGAGACCGGTTCGATCTCACCGTGGACGTCGACTGCCGGCGTGCTCGCCGACACCGCCGAGGGTGTACCGGCCCAGGCTGGCAGTTACCTGGCCTGGCTGGACGGCTACGGCGAAGCACACACCGACACACTCGCGCAGACGGTCACCATCCCGTCGACCTGCAAGAGCGCCGTGTTCACCTACTGGGTCGAGGTGAACTCGACCACGACCAACACATCGAACAAGCTGGTCCTTGAAGTGCTGAACTCCTCCGGCACAGTGGTCCAGACGGTTGCAGTAGCGACTGCAGCGAATAACGGCAGCAGCTACGTCGAGTACAGCACCAACCTCGGCGCATACATCGGCCAGAAGATCACCGTCAAGTTTGTCGGAACGGAGGTAAACGGCGGGAACACCAGCTTCTTCGAGGACAGCAACGCGATAAACGTCGACTGACCTGACGCACAAGGCCGGGGCGGCCGTATCCGAAACGGCCGCCACCAGCTTCACCTGAGGCCGGCTACGGAGTACCTGAACGGAGGCTAGTTAACGCCCAAAAGGCCGTCTATCCGCGTGCGCTCGAGACGGTCAGCGGTTTGTCTTCTGTTCGAGTTCGGCAGGGTACCGCTCGCCCACGATCGTTACCTCGGATGCGGCGCGGTCGATGTCGGCCCGGTCGCCGCTCGTGAGCTCGAGGGTCGTCGCGGCCAAGTTCTCCTCTAGCCGGTGCACCTTCGTGGTGCCGGGAATCGGCACTATCCACGGGGCCCTGGCGAGGATCCAGGCAAGCGCCAGCTGCGCGGGGGTTGCGCGCTTCCGCTCGCCGATCGTGCGCAGACGGTCGACAAGGGCCTGGTTCGTCTTGCGCGCTTCGACCGTGAAGCGCGGCAGCTCGGTGCGGTTGTCGGCGCTGTCGAAGGTGGTGTGCTCGTCGATGGCTCCGGTGAGGAAGCCGCGTCCCAGCGGGCTGTAGGCCACGAACCCTATGCCCAGCTCCGCGCAGACTGGCAGCACCTCGTTCTCTGGCTGTCTCCACCACAGCGAGTACTCGCTCTGGACCGCGGTCACAGGCTGGACGGCATGGGCGCGGCGGATCGTTTGGGCTCCGGCCTCGGACAGGCCGAAGTGCCTGACCTTGCCCTGCGCGATCAGGTCCCTGACGGTGCCGGCGACGTCCTCTATGGGCACGTCGGGATCAACTCGGTGCTGGTACAGCAGGTCGATCGCCTCAACGCCAAGGCGCGCGAGAGAAGCGTCGGTCGTCTGCCTGATCAGCTCGGGTCGACTGGAGAGAGCGGGTCGGCCGGCCGCGTCGACTTCGCCGAACTTCGTGGCGACGACGACTCGATCACGAACGGGAGCAAGGGCGTCGCCCACAAGCTGCTCGTTCGTGAACGGGCCGTACACCTGCGCGGTGTCGAAGAACGTCACCCCGAGATCCGCCGCATCCCGGATCAGGGCGATCGCCTCGTCTCGGTCCAGGGTGGTGCTGCGGTGGTAGCTCAGGCCCATGCAGCCAAGTCCCAGCGCGGACACCGTTAGGCCACTCGAGCCCAGCAGCCGCTGCGCCACGGCGTGATCCATGCCTTCCATCGAACCATGACTCGCGGCTGGAGGAGCCGACGCCTTGCTGCGGGCCGCAGTTGCGTACCGCCGAGGCAGGGACTGGCAGCCGGCCCGAGGGCGCGCCAAAGCAGTAGCGGCTTACGCCGAGGTCGGGCCGACCTTCCCGGTGACGTATTGGCCGCACGCATGGACGCGAGTCGCCGCTATGGTGCGTGGCACTGGACGTCCTTCGCGACGAGGCCCACGCAGGGCTCCGCGATACCGGATTAACGGCAGCCCAGGGGTAGAGCGGGTGCTGTTCCCGGCGGAGCGCCAGGTTGTGATCGTGGCGACGAGCCAGAACAGCAACTTGTCGGCCTGGGGGCTGCCACGGTCATCGGCTGGTCTGCGGTGCTAGCGGCAGGCGCTGGAGCCGGGCCTGCTCCAGTTCGGTGATCTGGCGCTCGCGGTTGACGCCGAGTTTCATGTTCTGGATCTTGTCGTGCAGCTTGACGATCGCGTCGATGAGCATCTCCGGCCGCGGCGGGCAGCCGGGCAGGTAGATGTCGACCGGGACCAGGTGGTCGACGCCCTGGACGATGGCGTAGTTGTTGAACATGCCGCCGCTGGAGGCGCAGACGCCCATCGAGATGACCCACTTGGGGTTGGACATCTGGTCGTAGACCTGCCGCAGCACCGGCGCCATCTTCTGGCTGACGCGGCCGGCCACGACCATCAGGTCGGCCTGGCGCGGCGTGGCGGCCAGCTTCTCCATGCCGAACCTGGCCAGGTCGTGCCGCGGGCCGCCGGCGGCCATCATCTCCATGGCGCAGCAGGCCAGGCCGAACGTGGCCGGCCAGACCGAGTTCTTGCGGACGTAGCCGGCGAGCTTCTCCACGGTGGTCAGCAGGACCCCGCCGGGCAGGCGATCTTCCAGTCCCACGGCGCTCTCCCAGGGCCTTCGGCCAGGCGGCCAGTTTTCCGGCCGTGCGGCCTACAGTAGCGTACGGGGATGCAGCCGGAGACCGAGCGGCCTGCCCGGACCTTCACCGAGACGGCCCGCCGCGCCCAGATCGTCGGGTGCGCCGCGGACGTGATCGCCCAGGCCGGCTACGAGCGGGCCACCATGGCCGAGATCGCCCGGCAGGCCGGCGTGGCCAAGAGCGTCATCTCCTACCACTTCGCCGACAAGAACGAGCTCCTGCAGGAACTGATCCGCACCGCCGTCGCGACGTTCACCGGTTTCATCGAGCCCCGGCTGGCCGCCCAGACCACCGCCCGCGGGAAGATCAGCGCCTACCTGGTCGGGTCAGCCGACTACATGACCGCCCACCCCAGCCTGCACCTGGCAGTCCTGGAGATCGCCTTCAAAGCGCTCGGCCCCGACGGGCTGCCCCTGGTCGCCTCCATGCCCCTGGAGACGCACAAGCCAACCCTGGAGCATATTCTCCTCGACGGCCAGCAGGCCGGAGAGCTACGGGAGTTCGACGTCCAGGTCATGGCCGGGCTGGTGCGCTCGGCCGTCACCCACACCATGCTCCTGGCCCTGCGCTTTAGCCCGGGCCTGGACATGCAGGTCTACGCCAGCGAACTGGCCACCACCTTCGACCTCGCCACCCGAGCCAGCACCAGCTGACACCTCCGGCCGGGCTCTGGCCACGCCTGGACTCGGCCGGACAAGATCAAAGACAGGGCGACGACGAGAAGACCGCGGCTGGTGCCCTGACCGGCAGCTACGGTTCAGCTGGACTGGAGCGCTCCGTTGCCCGCGAGAGAACTGCGATAGAACAGCGGGCCGAGGCAAGCGATGCAGCGCGTCTGCGCAGGTCAGAGATGGCGCGGCAACTTACGCGCACACGGCCTCCGGAGCCGCGTGCGCAGGTTCGAATCCTGCGGGGGACGGATATCGATGACCAGGCGAAATCCCCTCTGATCTGCGGGAACTGTCGTTGCTCGCATGCCGCGCTCGTGAATCACGAGACCTAGGCTGGCAAGACGTCCGTTCAAGATCCAGAGCACAGCTGGCTCTTTTCGGGCTCCTGGATGAGCCGATGCGCTGGTGGCCGACGTGTCAGCCTGCCAGGCTCCGGGCGGCGGCCGCGATGTGCCGCGGGCTGAGGCCGGCCGCGTCGAGAAGTTCCTCGCTGGTCCCCGACCCTGGCATCTCGGATACAGACAGGTGCAGCACGGTCAGGTCGACCTGCCCGGTGCCGGTCAGCGCGTCCACGACCGCGGACCCGAGGCCGCCCTCGGGGTGATGGTCTTCGGCGATCACCAGCTTGCCGCCAGTGGCCGCGGCCGCCGCCTTAAGCGTCGCGGTGTCGATTGGCTTGACCGAGTAGGCATCGATGACGCGGGCGCTGATCCCGTCGGCCTTGAGCTCGTCGGCTGCGGCGAGGCAGGCATGCAGGGTCACGCCCGCGCCGATCAAGGTGACCTGATCCTCATCGCCGGACCGCAGCACCTTCGCCCCGCCGACCGGGAATGCCTCGCCCGGCGCATACAGCACCGGGTAGGCGCCACGCGTCGTGCGCATATAGACGATCCCGTCTCGGTCGGCCATGGCCTGGACGAGAGCAGCCGTGCTGGTGGCGTCACTCGGGTACAGGACAGTCGAGCCATGAACAGCGCGTATCATCGCCAGGTCCTCCAGCGCCATCTGCGAGGGCCCGTCAGCGCCGATCTCCACGCCGGCGTGCGAGCCGACCAGGCAGATGTTGGCCTGCGAGATAGCGGCCATCCGGATGAAGTCATAAGCACGGGTCAGGAAGGCCGCGAACGTCGAGGCGAACGGCCGGTAGCCGCGCACGCTGAAGCCCACTGCGGCGGCCACCATCTGCTGCTCGGCGATGTACATCTCGAAGTACCGCTCGGGATACGCGTTCGCGAATTCGTCAGCGAACGTCGAGTTGCTCACCTCACCGTCCATCGCCACGACATCGCGGCGGACGCCGAGCGCGCGCAATGCCTGGCCGTACGCCTTGCGCGTAGCAACCACGTCCCCGACTGCGTAGCTGGGAAGCCGCACCTCCCCGCCGGGCCCTCCAGCACGGGCGGCCGCCGCGGCTTGAACCGGTTTCGGGCCGCGCACGGTCAGGCCGCGTTCTCCGCCCAGCTCGACGATCGCACGCTCAGCCATCGGGGCCGGGAGGGGTTTGCCGTGCCAGCCCTCCCGGTCCTCGACCTCGGAGAAGCCGCGGCCCTTGATCGTCCTGGCGAGGATGACGGTCGGCCTGTCACCGGTGATGTCGCCCGCCTCTGCCATGGCCCGGTCAATCTCGGCCACGTCGTGGCCGTCGACGGTCAGGACCCGGGCACCGAACGCCGACGCACGGCGGCTGTAGGTCTCCAGATCCCAGGACAACTCAGTCGGCCCGCGCTGCCCGAGCCGGTTGACATCCACCATGGCAATGAGGTTCGACAGCTTGTAGTGCGAGGCCTTGTCGAAGGCCTCCCAGATCGACCCCTCGGCCATCTCGCTGTCACCGCAGAGAACCCAGACGCGGAACGGGGACTCATCGAGATACTTGCCGGCCAGCGCGACCCCGACGGCGTCTGGCAGCCCCTGGCCCAGAGAGCCAGTCGCCACGTCCACCCACGGCAGGACCGGGGTCGGATGGCCCTCCAGCCGCGACCCGAACCGGCGGTAACCCGTCATCAGCTCGTCGTCAGTGACGACTCCTACCGCCTTGTAGACCGAGTAGAGCAGCGGCGACGCATGACCCTTGGAAAAGATCAGGTGATCGTTGGCCGGGCTGGCCGGGTCGTCCCAGTCATACCGAAGATGCCGGCCGACGAGGACGGCCAGCAGGTCAGCGGCCGACATGCTGGAAGTCGGGTGACCCGACCCGGCCGACGTACTCGACCGGACCGAGTCGACCCGTAGCTGCTGGGCAAGCTCGGCCGCGAGATCAAGATCAATATCCGTCTTCATGGCACTTGGAGTACCCACGAGCACCCTCCCCCAGGGCTTACGCTGGCGCGCTCATCGCCGACGTCCTAGGCGTCCACACTAGGCCGTGATCCCCGGCGGATACTGTCGCCGGGCAACGTCGCGGCTCGCCCTGGTGCTCATCCGGCAGGGAACGGCGGTGCGCAGGTTCGCCAGCATGCTCACGCTGAGCACCCTCGTCGGCTCCTACCCCAGCCCGGAGCAGGCTGGCGCACGGATGGAGCCAGCCCTGCTCCGTGGGAGCCACATGCTGCCGGTAATCGTCACCCCGGTCGTGGATGAAACCGGGCTGGGTCACAACTGCCGGGCCCGGGCGGAAGATCATCGGCGTACCCCGGCGGGACTTCGGCGTGCTCGACCCGGTCGGCCTGGCCCGCCGACGCCGGGGCCGCCGGCTGGAAAGCGGCTACGGCAACCACAAGCTGCTCGGCGGTCACGCAGTGCACCGCGACCGCGGCCGGCCGCCGGTGGACGTCCCTGATCTGGGCGGCCAGCTCTGGCGCTGCGGGCAACCTAATTCACTTGCCGGCCATCACTCTCGCCGCGGTTCGGCCAGGAGTTTCGGTAGCGCCTTGCTCAGAACTGCTCGGTCGGCCGCAGTCAGGCGCGCGGTGAAGAGGGATGCTACGAGCTGCAGGTGCGAGTCAATGGCAGTAAGCAGAGCGGCCTGGCCCGCATCAGTCACGGCTATTTCCACGCCGCGCCGATCGTCGCCGGCCGTTGTCCGGGTGATTACGCCGGCCTTTTCCATCCGCGCGAGCAGCCGGCTCACGCCGCTCTCGCTGAGCAGCATCCGCTTCCGCAGCTCTTTCTGCCGCGCGCGCATGCCGGGCATGTCGGCGAGGTGTACCAGGACGTCGAACCACTCCAGCGGGAGTTGGTGCTCGATCAGCATCTCATCAGCAAGCTGCCCCACGATCTGCCGGTGGACAGCGAGAAAGGACTGCCAGAGGCCGGTTTGCTGATGCAGCCGGGCTAGCGCATCGGCCAGATCGGGCGCATCTTCCACCGGAGGCTCCCCGCTCGCTCGCGGAGGCTGCCCGGCTGGCCTGGTAGGTCCGTTCACAGTCAATGAGGCGCTCACCCTAGCTGTCTTTCTGGCCAGGTACGGTCCGGGGTTACTGGCGACCCCGCCAGCGGCCTGGCCGCGCTGTGCAGCCCCACTGTGACCTAACACTGCAGGAAGCTCCGAACCGGCCACCTTGGCCGCGCGGACCAGTGTATTGCACGCGCAAGCAATTTATAATTATACTTGCTTGCGCAAGCTATATTGCTTCCCCGCTCGCGTAAGAGGAGCCGCGACATGACTTCCAGCGGCCCGACGACTGACCCCTCCAGACCACACCGGCAGCTCAACATCACCGGAGAGGCGAACCCGAAATGACCCCATCAACCCCGGAACCAGGCACCCACGCGCCCCGGTCACCGCTGACACGCCGGAACCTCATCGCGTCGACGGGACTGGCAGCCGCTGCCATCTCAACGGCACCGCTGCTCGGACGGAGCACGGCAAAGGCCGCCGTATCCGCCGTCACGGCTGCCTGCCCGCCGGGCACTACTGCGCCAGTCCCGCCACCTGCCAAGGGCCCGGCCATTCCCGCGGCCGGTTACCTGGTCGAGGAGATCGCGGACCGCGTCTACTGGCTCACCGACGGCCTCTACCAGATGATCTTCGTCACAACCGCGGAGGGAGTCGTCGCGGTCGACGCCCCGCCCACTCTTGGCAAAAACATCCTGCGTGCTATCGCGACCGTCACCACATCCCCAGTCACTCATGCGATCTACAGCCATCACCACGCCGACCACACCGGCGCGATGACTCTCTACGAGGGAGCACGCTTCTACGCGCACAAAGACGTTGCCGAGCTGCTGAGGCAGACCAGCGACCCGAACCGCCCGCTCCCCGACGTCACCTTCGAACGCCACCTGAACGTTCACGCCGGCGACGACGTCCTGAGCCTCGCCTACCACGGCCCTAACCACTCGCCCGGCAACATCTTCGTCAACCTGCCAGCCCAGCGGGTCCTCATGCTCGTGGACGTGGTCTTCCCCGGCTGGGTGCCCTTCGCCTACCTCGCCGAGTCACAGAACATCCCCGGCTGGCTCGAAGCCCCCGCCCAGGTCCTGACCTATCAGTTCGACACCTACGTCGGGGGGCACCTCACCCGGCTCGGCACCCGCAACGACGTGCTCATCCAGCAGGAGTACATCGCCGAACTCAAGGCCCAGGCTGCGAACGCCATTGCCAGCTTCAACCCCGCCACCGTCTATCAGACCGTCGACCCAACCAACCCCTGGGCGGTGTTCCGCGGCTACCTCGACGGCGTCGCCGCTCAGGCCGCCAACGCAGTCATCCCCAACTGGATCGACCAGCTCGGCGGAGCAGACGTCTACACCTTCGCCAACGCCTACGCCATGGTCGAGTCGCTCCGCATCGACTACGGCCAGCTCGGCCCGTTCGGCATCCACCCCTGACACCCCTGACACCCCGGCGACAGTCCACACGACATCGGAGCAGACGATGACAACACTCACCGCCCACGCAGACCGCGAGATCGCTCCGGCCGGCCTCGACGCTACTAGCCGCGCTCTTCTATTCACCCGGGCCCGGACGGCTAACACCTTCAGCGACCGTCCCGTGACCGCAGAACAGCTCAGGGAGATCTACGAGCTCATGAAATGGGGCCCGACATGGGCAAATACCCTGCCCATGCGCATCGTCTACGTCACAACGCAGACTGGAAAAGCCCGGCTGCTGCAGCACCTGCAGCCCGGCAACATCAGCAAGGCGGCCCAGGCCCCAGTCAGCGCCATCCTGGCTGCCGACAGGACCTTCCACCACCACATACCCCGCCTGCTTCCGTTCCGCCCCGAGATGCAAGAAGCCCTCGAAGGAGACCCGGAACTACGCGACAGAATCGGTACCGGCAGCGCATGGCTGCAAGCCGCATACTTCATCATCGCCGTCCGCGCAGCCGGCCTGGCCGCCGGACCCCTGGGAGGCTTCGACCCCGCGGGCTTGGACGCCGAGTTCTTCCCGTCCAGCGACTGGCACTCATTCCTCGTCGTCAACATCGGCTACCCCGGCGACAGCCCCTGGTTCGAGCGCCTGCCCAGGCTCGAATACGAGGAAGCCGTCCGGCACGCCTAGCCCCGTCCGGCGTACCGCCAGTACTGCGAGACCCCGAATGGGCGGAGTCACGGAAAGCCTGCGTCCGAACGACGTGCAGGATCAACGGGACTCATGACGCCTACAGCGTTGCCGTCCGGATCCTCGACGATGGCATAGCGGGCGAACTCGGTGCTGTCGAAGTGGAGATCCACCCCGCCCGGAACCTGGGCGGCTCGATGGTGGATCGGGAACGCGGCGTCAGTGTCGGGGACACTCAGCCCTAGGCGACGGTAGAACGCCACGGTCGCTTCCGCGATGCCCCGGCGCCAGAGTCACCGCTGCGGCTGCAGCAGTGCTGTCCATAGGCGGGCGCGATCTTCACAACCGTCCACGCCGTTGTAGCGTTCCGCAAGCAGCCTCCTACAGCCCCGATGGGCGGGCAGGTCTTTCAGCTTGTCCGGGCCGCCATCTGCCGGGCCAGCCTGACGGCCTGCTGCGGACTTCCCTCCCAGGGAAGGCCGTGAGCGGGCAGCACCCAGCGAGCGTTGACCGGCTCGATCTTCTCCAGCGAGGCAAGGGCCCGGTCGTGATCCTCGTTCATGAACCGAGGGAGCAACTGCGGCCCGGACCCGCCGTGGGAGAGGCTGAGCGTCGCCAGCGTGTCGCCCACGATCAGCACGTCGCGGTCGGCCAGGCTCAGGGCCGCGTTTCCGGCGGTGTGGCCTGGTGTGTGGATGACGCGGGGACGGCCCGGCACGTCCAGGACTTCCTCGTCAGCGAAACTCGACGCCTCGCCCACCGGTACCGTCTGGGCCACGCCATTGCGCAGGAAGTGCCCCACCAGATGCAGCACCGGCGGCTTCCACAGCGGGAACAAGGACGGCCTCCCCTTGTGCATGGCCGCCGCCCGGTCATCCTGGTGCACGAGCACCGCCGCGCCCGCCTGCGTCCGGAGTCGTTCGGCATTACCCATATGGTCGGGGTGGTAATGGGTAAGCACCACGGCCTTGACGGCTGACAGCGGAGCGTTCCGCGAGGCCAGGAACCCGGTTATCTGCCGCCAGTAGCCAGGCAGCCCCACGTCGATGAATGTATAGGCGCCCGCGTCCTCAACCGCGTAACAGCCCAGGAACGTCGTACCCACCCGGAAGACCCCCGGGACGATCTCCTGCACCCATGGCTGCCCGAGCCTGCGTGGCTGCGCGATTCGGGTGATGTTCACTGAGGTCTCCTTTCCTGGTGTGTCCGGCGCCGGTGCGGACGCTAGGTTGTGCGGCTACCAGGCGGCCACGCGCCGACCAAGATCCTCGCGGCCTGTCCTGGCATCCAGGTCGGCTGCCCGATGCTTGGTGGCGTGGCAGGCACGCCAATCTCGCTAGGGTGAGGTCTCGCTGTCCGCCGCGGAACGATATGCGTCTGCGGCTCGGACCGTCGTACACCTGATCGTCGGGCCGGCCCGCGACGAGCGGTGCGTCGTCTCGTCACCATCCTGCGGCCCGAGGCTGCGGTCGGGGTATCCGCAGCACTACTGCACATTACGGATGCCTGTTGCGCGGCCGGGCGTGGCGATGACGCCGAACTCGTCAGCGCCGCCCGCGCCCAGATCGCGGAACTGAACAAGAGCTGGCCTGGCAGATAGCCGTCACCCCATCGCGACAGCGTTCGCCGGCGCTGGCTCACCGCTTCCGATCTGGCCGTGCAGGCCGCGCCCAGGCAAGGCGCGGTCCAGGGCCCACATGCACAGTTCGCCGCTGCCGCCGGCAGTCAGACGCTCACTGGAGGGTCTCGCTTCCGGTGCTCTCGTACGAGGGCGGCGACGTGCGGGTGAGGGCGATCACGTCGCGTAGCTGGTGGCGGCTTGCTACTCCGAGCTTGGGATAGGACCGGTACAAGTGCGAGCTAACCGTGCGCGGCGAGAGATAGAGCCGGTCGGCGATCTCGCGGTCGGTCAGGCCTTCACTGGCTAGGCGGACGATCTGGCGTTGCTGCGGAGTCAGCTCCTCTAGGGCATCCGGTTTGCCGGGCTCGCTGTTGACAGCCACGCCGCAGGCTCTCAGCTCTGCCTGGGCGCGCTGCGCCCAGGACCGTGCGCCCAGGCGCTGGAAGGTTCCCAGTGCTTCGGTCAGCACGGCCTTGGCATCGTTGATCCGGCGGCGACGCCTCAGCCATTCGCCGTGGTCGAGACGAAGCTGGGCCCGCTCGAAGGGCCACTGGTCCCCATCGGGGTCGGCGAGCGCCTTGTCAAAATGGGCCTCTGAGTTCGATGGGTCGGCCAGGATGCCGCGCGCGCGGGCGATGAGCTGCTCGAGCCGGGCAGAAGCTTTTCCGTCGAGTCGGCGGAGCGCGTGCTCGATGACGTCGCTTCCTTCTATCCGCCGGTCGGCGCGGACCGCCGCGGCTGCGAAATCCGCGATGCCAAGGTAGGAGGCGTAGTTGTGCAGGGGCGTGCCGTCATCGTCGAACAGCCCGCGCAGCTGGGTGAACGCCTGGAGGTAACTGCCGTCGGCCAGAGCCGCGATGCCGAGGGCACGCCTGGCCCTGGCGGCAACCAGCCCGCACTCGGCCGGGTCAACGGCGGCGAGCGCCCTCGCGGCATGCCAGCGTGCCGCGCCAGAGTCGGCGCGCAGAGCGAGGACTGTGGCGGTGATCGCGTCAGCGGACGCGGCAACAATGTCCATGTGGCCCGCCTCGGCCACGCTGGCGGCCTCCGCGGCGACTTCCAGCGCCTCGTCCCAGCGCCCCGTGTCGATATAAGCCCACCCGAGCACGGTCAGGCTCCCGCCGCTGGTCCCCCGGACGCCCGGAGCCCGAAGGCGCTCCATAGCGTCCTCGAGCATAGAGATCGCCAGCTCGGACTCGTCCAGGAGCCATGCGGTGGAAGCGACTCGCCACAAAGAGGGCTCATCAATAGACGAGCCGACGATGTTGTGCAGCTGCGGGAGGAGGTGGTCTCTGCTGCCGATCGGGTCCGCGCTGGTGCGTATCCAGAGTGTCAGCGCGTCGACATCAATGCCCAGGGACCGGCCGGGTGGCGGCGGACCGCGGCGTTCCAGCTGGCCGAGGGCGTGGCCGACAGCCGTGCGGCTGGCGGACATTCCGGACTGGTAGGCGACAGTGGCTGCACTTCCCAGTGCGTCCCAGGCAAGGTCCGGAAGGTCGCGCCATGCTGCCTCGACGACTTCGATCAGCGCTGCCAGCGCGGCGGTGCGCCGCCCTGACCACGCCAGCGCCCACGCGGCGTCGTGGCGCGCGGTCAGCCGCAACTCCGGGTCCACCGTAACTGCCAGCGCCCGGTTGGCGAGCTCCTGCACCCAGTCCCCCTCTCCGGTGGGAACGGCTGCGGACGCGGCAGCCACCAGCCTCCGTGCCTGCGCTGTGCGGTCAGGGCTGAGTTCGGCCGCCCGTTCCAGTGCAAGCGCGGCGGCGACCGCACCGCCACGGTGTTGCGCCTGCCCAGCGGTGGCCTCCAGCAGCGATGCCACGTACTCGTCCGGTTGCAGGGCTGCGGCGGCCAGGTGCCAGGCCCGCCGGTCCGGCTCGTTGTGCAAGGCCTCGGCGAGCTGGCGGTGCGCAGCGGCTCGCTGTGCGAAGGGGGCAGAGTGGTAGATGGCGGAGCGGACCAGAGGATGGGAGAACTGCAGCCCGCTCCGGTTCACTTTCACCAGACCCAGCTGCTCGGCCGGCGCCAGCGCCCGGGCATCTTGCCCCGCGCCATGGCTTGCAACTGCGCGCAGGTCTGGTCCGTCGGCCACCGCGGCAAGGAGCAGCGCCGCTCGTGCCTCCTCCGGTAGCGCCGTGAACCGGGCGGCGATGACGGCGGTCAGCCGGTCAGTCAGCGGCAACGGCTCCGCGGCCCACCGCCTGCTGGCGGCGGGATCGTCCGCGATCACCTTGGCCAACTCGATCAGCGCCATGGGATTTCCGGCGGCTTGGCCGAGCACCTGCGACCTTGCCCGCCCACGGGGAGGGTGAGGCTGCCCGTCCAGAAGGAGGCCCGCGTCTGCCGCCGACAGCGGCCCGAGAAGCAGGTCCGGGAAGCCCCGGTCAAAGCCGGGCGGCGGGGCCTGTCCGCGGGCCCCCACCAGCATTACCACCCGCTCGGCGTCCAGGCGGCTGCCGACGAAGGCCAGCACCTCCAGCGAGCTACGGTCCAGCCAGTGGGCGTCGTCGGCGACTACCAGGACTGGAGACTGTTCGGATAGATCCGACAGCAGCGTCAGAACGGCCATCCCGGTCAGCAGCGGGTCGGGAGCAACCGGATCCGCAGCCAGGCCGAGCGCTCCCATCAGGGCCTGGGTCTGCCGGTCGGGAAGACCGGCGGCGCTGGACAGCACCGGCCGCAGGAGCTGATGCAGTCCGGCGAACGCGAGCCTGGACTCCGATTCCCGGCCGGTGACCGACAGCACCCGCATACCCACTGACCGTGCCCGCCCGGCTGCGTCCGCCAGCAGCGCAGTCTTGCCCATCCCCGCTTGACCCGTGACCAGCAGAACCTGGCCGGCCAGCGGAGCCCGTTCCACCAGTCCGCGCAGCCGCAGCAGCGCAGCCTCGCGGCCGATGATTCGGGCGGGCTGCTGCGCGGCAAAGGCACCGGGGCCTGGCATTTGAGCCTGTCCTCTCAGGCGTCGCGTTTCCGTCGACGCCGTCCCCAGGCTAAACCGCGACCAGGGTGCGGGCATGCCCGCAGAGCGCAAAGTGCAGTGGCGCCACGGATACCGCACGTACCTCTCCGGAGCCACAGTGAAGACAGCGCCAGGCGTTACCGCTCCGAGCACGGAACGGCGGAGGATCGCGATGCCTTTTGTCACTGTCGGGCGGGAAAATTCAGCCGCTATCCGGATCTACTACGAGGATCACGGGTCCGGTGTTCCTGTCGTCCTGGTACACGGATATGCGCTGAACGGCCACTCCTGGGAAAAACAGGAGGCAGCCTTGCTGGCCGCCGGTCACCGGGTGATCACGTACGACCGGCGCGGCTTCGGCGCCTCAAGCCGGCCAAGCGTCGGATATGACTTCGACACACTCGCCGCCGATCTTCATGTCCTCCTGAGCAGCCTCGACCTGCGCGGAGTGGTGCTGGCCGGATTCGCCATGGGCACCGGTGAAGTGGCCCGGTACCTGGCAGTTCACGGCTCAAGCCGAGTCCGAGCGGCTGCGCTGGTAGCGCCGATGCTGCCTTTCCTGCTCAAGACCAGTGACAGCCCCGATGGTATTGACCGGAGCGTTTTCGACAGCCTCACGGCCCGCATCGCGGCTGACCGGCCGGCCGCGATGAAGGACTTCCTGGACCGCTCCTACAACATCGATCTCCTTGGCGGCGGCCGGGTCAGCGACCAGGCATGGCAGAACAGCTTCTACGTTGCCATTTCCGCGTCGGCCCAAGCCGCTCTCCGCTGCGTCACAGCCTGCCTGGAAGACTTCCGAGGCGATCTCGCCGCGATCAGCATCCCTGTCCTGGTCATCCACGGAGACCAGGACCGCGTCCTGCCCTACGAGGCCACCAGCAGGAGGCTTCCGGAGTTGCTGAAGAACGCCCGTTCCGCCATCATCGCGGGCGGACCGCACGCGATCATCTGGACCCACGCTGACGAGGTCAGCCAGGCGCTTCTCGATTTCATCGACCGCCCGGGTCAGCCCGGCAGGCGGCGCAGCGGGCCGGACGGTCCGCCGCGCCGGTCGCAGAACGGACAAGCCAGCTGAGATGCGATCCGGACCTTGGGCTTCGGACCTGAGCCGCTCTTCGGCGCGTGGCTCGGCGACCGGGAAACTCGACGACAAGCACGGGCGTCGCCGTGGATCTTGCTGCTTCGCCCGGAGCCCGAGACCTGCACTTCTTTGCCTAGCGAATGTAGTTTCGGTGGTCATTGACAGAAGTGCAGTAACGGGACGGATACCTGCTGCCAGCTTCCTTCCGCACAGTCGAAACAGGGGACTTCTTTAAGGCCTATCCCAAAGCGGCCGAACGGCCGCTGGGCATCCCCCCGGAAGAGGAGCTCACAGTGAAGATTGCCCGAACCCCGCCGCGAAGGCTGCGCCTGGTGATCCTGGCACTGGCCATGGCCGCCGCTGCCCTGATCATTCCGCTCAGCCAGACCGCCTCTGCCCATCCGACGACTCCTGCTGCCGCAAGCACCGGGCCGAAGCCCACTATCGTGCTTGAGCACGGAGCCTGGGCTGACACCAGCAGCTGGAACGGCGTCATCAAGCGGCTGCAAGCCGACGGCTACACCGTGTACGCCCCGCCGAACCCGCTGCAGGGACTGACCTATGACTCGGCATTCCTGGCCGATTTCCTGCACAGCATCTCCGGGCCTATCGTGCTGGTCGGCCATTCCTACGGCGGGGCTGTTATCACTAACGCCGCGACCGGCGACCCGCAGGTCAAGGCCCTCGTTTACGTAGACGCCTTCGAGCCCGCGCAGGGCCAGACCCTCGCGGAGCTCCTCGCCTCCGTGCCCGGAACGTGCGCCGTGCCCGCGAACCTGAACGTGGTCCCGTTCCCTGGCGCTCCCTCGGGGGTCGGGGACGCGTACATCACCCAGAGCGCCTTCCCGTCGTGCATGGCTGACGGTCTCCCCGCCAGGGAGGCACACATGCTCGCTGTTACTCAGCTGCCAATCGCGACGAGTGCCCTCGGCGACCCTTCTGGTGTCCCGGCCTGGCAGACCATCCCGTCGTGGGCTGTGGTAGGCACCGCCGACCACGCCATACCGCCGGCACTGCAGCTGGCCATGGCCGAGAACGCGCACTCCCAGATCACCGAAGTGAAGGCCCCGCACTTGTCCATGATCTCCGACCCCGGCGTCGTGACCAGCGTCATTCTGCAGGCTGTCCAAGCCACCACCTGACCGCCGCGCTAAGTTCCGGGCTGTCTACGCCACCATTGCGGAACTTCCGGCCGGCACTGCGGTGCCGGCCGGGCCGGGCGCTATCGGGAAGGGCTAACCAGGATGGCACCGCGACCTGCCACCCCTGTAGCCATCGAGCTGGTCGCTCAGGCAGCGCTGGACGCAGGTCGCTTGCGTCCTGGCCGGTTCGGCTGAGGCCTGTGGAGATGAGGTAGCTGGCTCTCCGGTGCACCGGCGCTGAGTTATCCAGGATGATGAGAGACTTCGCCCATGGCACCGCAGGACATCGACAGGTACCTCGCCACCGTCGACGAACCCAGGCGCGCCACGCTGGAGGAGCTGCGACGATCCATCCTGGCAGCCATTCCTGGCGCCGAGCAGTGCATCTCGTACGGGATGCCGGCCTTCAAGGTGCGGGGCAAGACCGTGGCCGGCTTCGCCGCATTCAAGAATCACCTGAGCTACCTGCCGCACAGCGGATCCGTGCTGGAGAAGCTGAGCGGTGACCTCGCCAGCTATCAGAGCACGAAAGGGTCTCTGCACTTCGCGATCGACGAGCCACTGCCACCCGGCCTGGTTAACAAGCTCGTCAACACGCGACTGCAGGAACTCGGACTTCCATAACCCCGTCGGCATGGGCTGCGCCGCCTCATCTTCGCCCCAGAGTGCGTGACGCCGCGCTCGCCAGTCATGAGATTCAGACTGGCTAGGAGGCCGTTCAAGATCAGCCGGAGAGACCGGGCTCGGAAGACCTGGAAGAGCGCTGACTTGGCTGCGGAACACTCGTCCGCGAAGTCGACGCGGAGCGGTTCTCCCAACGCTCCGGCTGCGCCTGCCGCGAGCAGCTCGGCGGGCCGCCCGTAAGGGACGGCCAGCCAGCAGCCATCTCGCATGGTCACAGCGTTGGTGCTCGCCCCAGGGCCGCCCGAGCCCGGCCAGGGCTGCCATGCATCGCGTGACCCGACCTGATCATGACCGGACCAGTTCAGCCGGTAAACTTAGTTGCCGAGTAGCAAATAGCCCGGCGAGGGCTCGGCGGCCCGATCGCGGAGAACGGCCGACGGAGCTCTTCGCGGCGGCCCCGGCCGATTCGACGAGGAAGGCATCGCAGGAGTGTCACAACCCGGCAGCAGCCGGCCCGAGCGGAGTTTCTGGCGGTCCACCTTCTCGTCTTTGAAGGTCCCTAACTACCGGCTCTACTTCACCGGTCAGTCGATCTCTCTGGCCGGCACGTGGATGCAGATGACGGCCCAGTCCTGGCTGGTCCTCGTGCTGACGCGGTCAAGCACGGACCTGGGCCTCGTAGTTGCCCTGCAGACGCTGCCAGTCCTGCTGCTGGCGCCTTACGGCGGCGTCGTCGCCGACCGGGTGGACAAGCGCAAGCTGATGATCGCGCTGCAGACGGCCATGGGCTTCCAGGCGCTGGTGCTCGGGCTACTGACCGTGCTCGGCTCGGTGCGGTTCTGGCAGGTCTGCCTGCTTGCAGTGATCCTCGGCCTCAACAACGCTTTCGAGAACTCGGCCAGGCAGGCATTCGTCCGCGAGATGGTTGGCCGGGACGAGCTCCGTAATGCGATCACGCTCAACTCAGTCACGGTGAACGCGGCGCGTGCCGTCGGCCCGGCTATCGGCGGCGTGCTGATCGCGACCGTCGGGGTCGGAGTGTGCTTCCTTGCTAATGCGGCGAGCTTCGTGGCCGTCGTCACCTCGCTGCTCATCATGAACACCGCCGCCCTCCGGCCAAGTCCGCCCGAGCGCCGGGCACGCGGACAGTTGCGCGAGGGCCTGAGATACGCCGCCGGGACGCCGGAAATTGCCATTCCGCTTGCCATGATGGGGCTGGTCGGGATGCTGGCCTATGAATTCCAGGTATCGATCCCGGTGCTGGCCAGGGAGAGCTTCCATGGCGGTTCCGAGGCGTACGGCTTCCTGACCGCCGCGATGGGGATCGGCGCGGTGGTCGGCGGCCTGTTCACCGCGGCGCGCGGGCGGACCGGGCTGAGGTCGATGATCATCGCCGGAACGGGCTTCGGCCTGGCCATCATCGTCTGCGCGTGCGCCCCGGTGATCTGGCTCGCTTATGCCGCCATGCTGTTTGTCGGCTGGGCCAGCGTCTCGTTCATCGCGATCGGCAATTCGACGATCCAGCTGGCCTCCGCGCCGAACATGCGCGGCCGGGCGATCGCGCTCTGGCAAGTCGCGTTCCAGGGCACCACACCGATTGGCGGCCCGCTGATCGGGTGGATCATCGCGATCGCCAGCCCGCGGATCGGGCTGGCGGTTGGCGGCCTGTCCTGCCTGGCGGCGGCAGCCGGCGGGCACTGGCTGAGCCAGCGCTACCGGCGGCCAGCCACCTCCCCCAGCGAACGCGGGACTATCCAGACGGCGACTGACGACGACCCTGCCGACCAGCCAGCCAGTTACCTTGCCAGCCCGCCAACGCCACTCGACGCCGACGCGGCGGCTGCCTTCATCGCCAAGCCACAGGAGCCTCCCGCCGTCCGGCGCGAAATAACGGACGGAGACGAGATGACCTTCACCTAGCCCCCTAGGTGGCCGCGGTCCTCGCGCCATCGTGCAGGCTTGCTCGCGAGAAATGCTGATCCCAGCAAAGACAGCACTCCTCCCCTATCCTCACCCATGCCCTGCTGCGATGATGAAGGTATGGCCCCGCTGACGCTCGAGGAAATAGCAACAAAGATCGCTACGGCGGAGAGCGGTTTTGAAGCGGCAACGTCGCAGTACGACCGGAACGTGTTCGCCCAGATCCGGGATGAGTACAAGCGTTACGCCGCAGAACGCGCCAAGGCGATAGCACAGCATGCTGCTGCGGCGGGATCTTCTGCTTCGTGACGACATCGCATCGTCGTGGCGTGCGCTCGTTGCCGCGCTGTCGGCAACCGTGCCTCTAGCGTGTGCGGAACCCTAGCTAGGCTCGGATGCCCGGTGCAGGGAGTCCAGGAAGGACGTTGCCCAGTGGCTTACGTCGAATTCGCGGACCCTGCGCCGCATCGCGCGCATTCGGCGTCTGGCCTCGGCCGGGGGAACGGTGGCCGCGCGCACGATAACTTCCTTCATGCCCTCGATGTCATGCGGGTTGACCAGAAAAGCGCCACTTAGCTCGTCCGCTGCGCCGGTGAACTCGCTGAGGACCAGCGCGCCGGTGTCATCGTTGCGACACGCGACATATTCCTTGGCTATCAGGTTCATGCCGTCCCGCAGCGACGTCACCAGCATCACGTCGGCGGCAAGGTACAGAGCGGCCATTTCCTCGGCCGGATATGTCTGGTGCAGGTAGTGAATAGGAGAGCTGCCGAGCTCGGCATGCTCTCCGTTAATCCGGCTGACCGCGCCCTCAACCTCCTCGCGCAGCAGCCGGTACTGCTCGACCCGCTCCCGGCTGGGACTGGCTACCAGCACTAGGGCTGTCCGCAGGGAACCGAACCGTCCCTCGCTGAGCAGCTCGCCGTAGGCGGTCAGACGATGAAGGATGCCCTTGGTGTAGTCGAGCCGGTCGATGCCGAGCAGCACGACGTCCGGTTCTCCCAGCGCCTGCCGGAATCCGTTCGCTCGCTCTCTCACATCCATCCGGCTGGCGATCTCGGCGAAGCCAGCCGAGTCGATGGAGATCGGGAACGTCGCCGTCCGCACTTGCCGGCTGGGCGGCAGCGGCCGTTCCCCACGGGTGCCAGCAGCCCGGGCGGCGCCGGACTGGTCAGCCGGAACATCTTCATGGACCGGTACCCGGACAAGCGATCCGCTGGTCATCAAGCCTGCAGCCCGCCGGCATGCGCGACGGAAGTTGGTCGCATCGGCATCGCGCTGGAATCCGACCAGATCCGCGCCGAGCAGGCCCGAAACGATCTGCCGTCGCCAGGGCAGCTGCGCGAAGATCTCGTAGCCAGGGAACGGAATGTGGATGAATACCCCAATGCGCAGGTCACTGCGCTGTTCCCGGAGCATCTCAGGCACCAGCTGAAGCTGATAGTCATTCACCCAGATGGTCGCGCCGATGGCCGCCTGCTTTGCTGCGGCCCTGGCCATGCGCCGGTTGACCCGGACATAGGCGTCCCACCACGGCCGGTGGAACTCCGGCGGGACGATCACGTCGTGATACAGCGGCCACAGTGTGGCATTGCAGAAGCCCTCGTAGTAGTCCCGGACCTCCTCAGCCGACAGCCCCACTCCGACCAGGTGCATGCCGGAGACATCGAACGAGCCGGGGCTGTCGCCTGGCGCGCCTGTCCAGCCGACCCACACACCGTCAGCGTCCCGCATGACGGGCTCCAGCGCGCTGACCAGCCCGCCCGGGCTTCGCCGCCACTCTGCGCCGCCGGGACTCTCCGCCCGATCCACCGGGAGCCGGCAGGCGACCACCACGACGTCGTAGTCGCCCGCGGACCACTGGGAGTCCTGATCCATCGTCTCGCCGGTCTGGTCCAGAGATCGACTTTCGCCGGAGGTTGCCGGGCGCTCGCGACTGCCGCCTGGCACATCCACAACCGCGACAATAGCGTCCCGCTCCGCGACCGGCCGCCCCGCGGCCCGTTTGGGCTGGTCCGTGGGGAGCTTCGAGCCGCTTGAGACTGCGGCCAGCCGCTGCCCGCCAGGCCGACCGCGCGGCCTGCTTTGCCCGCCGGCACGAGCCGCTATGACGCAACGCCCGACAGCGGCTGGGCGAGCCTCGCGGCGCGCACGGCTTGGTCCACGCCTGGATATATGGAAAAGACGTCGATCAGGCCAGCGAGGCTCAGGACTGTGCGGACACGCTGCTGCGGGGCGGCCAGGTACAACTCGCCGCCGCCTTTCCGGCTGCGCTTCATCACGCACATCAGCACTCCCAGGCCGCAGCAGTCGATGAACTCCAGGCCCGCCAGGTCCACGATGATCGACGGCCCGCCCGCCGCTAGGGCCGCAGCCAGGAGCGACGCGACCGCCGGGACGTCCGCCAGGTCGAGCTCACCGCGCAAGGCCACCACGGGGTGACCACCGTGACCGCCGACGCTCAGCTCCACGTTGAACATGCGCCCTTCTCCCTGGCATGCTGACGACCCGGCGAACCCGCAATCGCGATCAGCCGCGTCCTGATTCGGCCGGCCCGCCGGCCGATGCGCAAAAGGAAACTCCGAACCCTGCGACACGCCTGCCGTGCAGGTAGGCGAGTCAGCCACCGGGGTCCGGAGCAACGCCACAACGGTACTCCTCAGGCGCAGACGACGATAGGGCCGACATGACCCAAGTCGCCCAAGCGAGCCGCGGTCGGACAGGCGCTGCTCAGCGGTGATGGCGCAGCCAAACCGCTCGTTCCCTCACTTGGATGTCACGGGGGGCGCCTGGGGCGCCTGCAGTCCGGCCAGGATGGTATCGAGGCCGGCGGTGAATCGCTGGTCGCGGTTGCCGGACCAGACGTGCTCGCCGAGGCCGACCAGGGCGGGGAACTGGTCGGCTGGCAATGACCGGAAGAATTCGCGCAGTTGGCGGCGGGTTGCTGGGTCGTGGACGCGCTGCTCATTGACGGTAGTGCGGTCGCTGAGCGCGAAGCCGATGGTGTAGTCGTAGACCAGGGAGAATGCCTGGGCGGTTTCCCGCGCGGCGAGGCCGGCTTCCTGCAGGGCTGCGAGGAATGCCTCGGCCAGGACCAGGGAATGCGGCCCGAGGGGATCGCGGGTCTTGAGCAGGGCGGCGATGCCGGGATGGTCTTCCAGGACCGCGCGCAGCCGGCGGGCAAGAACCTGAACCTGCGCGGCCCAGCCGCGATCATGCCCGGACTGCGTGTCGACTTCGGCTAGGACCTCGTCCGCGGCTAGGTCGCAGAGCTGCTCCTTGCTGCGCACGTGTCGGTACAGCGCGCCGGGGACCACGCCCAGGCGCGTGGCCAGACCGCGCATGCTGAGGGCGGCCGCGCCGTCGGCGGCGATGACCGCCAGGGCCTCGGCGACGACCCGCTCGCGGGTCAACGCGCGGCGCTGCCTCTGCTCCCCGTCGGGCGGGCTGAACCACAGCCCGCTCTGGTCGCTGCCTTGCCGGCGCGGGTTCGGCATGGTTGTCTCCGGTGGGCATTTGACAGTGAACACTGTGCACTATACTGTAAACAGTGTTGCTCGGAAGCGAATGTCGTTCACTCGAATTGCATTTTTTCCCGGGTCGCCCGGGCCGCCGGCCCAGGGCGAGACATGAGGGAGAACGGCATGACAGTCATGACAAGCTGGGACCTGTTCGATGACCTGCGCAGCGCGCAGGATGAGCTCGTGCGGCAGAACAGGATGGCGGCCCACTGGGCCTCGGGCCAGTTCGGCCAGCAGCACGGGGCTGGTTCCGCCCAGGCGTGGCCGCCCGCAGTCGATATCACCGAGCGCAAGGACGCCTACCTGGTGACCGCGGAAATGCCTGGCTTCGGGACCGCCGACGTGGAGCTCACGCTCCAGGACGGCGTGCTGACGATCCAGGGTGAGCGGCAGCACTTGGCCGACGTGGACGGAGACAAGGTCCACCGGGCGGAAGGCCATTACGGCATGTTCCGCCGGTCGATCACGCTGCCCACGAATGTCCAGGCGGACAAGATCGAGGCGTCCGCCCAGGACGGCGTCCTGCAGGTACTGGTGCCCAAGGCGAAGGAAGCGCACGCCAGGCGAATCCAGGTACGCGCCGGCAAGGGCAAGTCTGCGATAGCCGGAACTGCCGTGAAGAACGGCGCCTAGTAACAACGGGCCGGCTGGCTCGCGCCTCCCGGCCCGCTCGCAGGCCCTCTCCTGCCGTCACACCCGTGGTGACGGCAGGAGAAGTCGTTGTGCCCCGGTCGCCGTGATCGGCCGGCGCGGAACCCGAAACCGCCAGCGGGCTTCCCCTGTGCGGCACTGGCCACGGCGCGCCGTCGTTCCGGTCATGGTGGCTTCGCACCCTTCAGCGTGGCTTCGGCGAGCCACCGGCTGGCGCCTTTCCCGAAGTGTTCTGCCGGCGATGACGGCCCTGGCCAGTGATCGCGCGGACGGCGCCCTTGGACCACGCGATGCCGGGCCGGTGGCGAGCGCAGCCTTCTTGCCGTCGGCGGGCTACCGGCGAATCAGTTGTTGTCGAGCGCGGGCCGCTTGAGCTTCGCAGCGTTATGCGCCAGGCCACCCCGGGTAGCATTATGGTTACCTTCCGCACACCTTGCGTTCAAGAACATCGGTTTCGGCGCCACGGAGCCGGCAGGGAGGGCTCGTGACCAGCCCGGATGATGTGCTCAGCCGCTCGCCGCTGTTCGAGTCCCTGGACGAGGAGGACACCAGAGCGCTGCGCTCCCGTGTGACGAACGTGCAGGTTGCAAAGGGCGAAGTGCTCTTCGCTGAAGGAGATGCCGGGGACAAGCTCTACGTGGTCCTGGACGGCAAGGTAAAGCTCACCCGCGCCGAGTCGGGGGGTCGGGAGGACCTCCTGAGTGTGCACGGGCCGGGCGAGATGTTCGGGGAGCTGTCCATGTTCGATCCGGCCCCGCGCAATACCAACGCGACGGCAGTGACCGACGCGCGGCTGGCTGTGCTGGGCCACGCCGAGTTCATGCACTGGCTGACTGGTCGCCCCGCGGCGTCGATACACATGCTGCAACTGCTCGCGCAGCGGCTTCGCCGGGTGACGGCGGGCAGCGGGGACCTGGTGTTTAGCGATGTGCCGGCCAGGGTGGCGAAGGCACTGCTCGACCTCGCAGCGCGGTTCGGCGTGCAGCGGCCGGACGGACTTCAGATCTGTCACGATCTAACCCAGGAGGAGCTCGCTCAGCTCGTCGGCGCCTCCCGGGAGACGGTGAACAAAGCGCTCGCCGACTTCGCGGCCCGCGGCTGGCTGCTGCTGTCCGCGAAATCGGTCCTGATTGTCAATCCGGAGCGGCTGCGCATCCGGGCCGGCTGACGGCCGAGGACGCTTCGGGGCGGACTGGCTCCGGCGAGCCGGGAGCGAGCCCGAACTGAGACGGGCACGTGGAGTTACTGACGATGGCAGAGAGTTAGCACAGAAGGCCCGGATATATGTCCGATTTGGTTCGCTGCTGAGATGCCCGTCGACTAGAATTGATCTTGAGGCCCTTCGGGGTCACCACCCAGGGAGGCACCAGATGCCGACACCGACCCCCGCCGAGCCAGCCTTTCAGTCACGCGCAGCGCGCGGCGATGGTGCTGCCGAGTCCAACGTGATCGAGGCCAGCGGTGGCGGTCGCACTGCCGTCGGCGATCGTCGGCCAGCCAGCAAGCCCTGGGCTCCGGCAGTCAGCCCCGCGCCTGCACCGCCGACGAAACCCGCCAAGATGGGCTGCTCTGGCTACCGGATCAAGTACGGGACCTCGGACGAGGCAATCGTCAAGGCGATCAGGGAACACGCTGCCAGGAGTGTGGCCGAGACCGAGGGCTCTCTGTGGATCGCCGCGAACAGCCTGACCGACGACCAGCTGCTAACCATCATCGGCTGGAGCGTCCTCGCCAAGACGGCGTGCGCCAGGGTGGCCGAGCACCTGAGCGGCATGAGCACCTGAGCGGCATGAGCAGCTGCGCCAGCCCGAGCGCCCGACCCGACTGATCCCGCGGGCCAGCGAGCTAAGCGCGCGCAGTTCGGCCTGCGGCGGCGACTGCATTGCCAGCGAACGCCAGCGCCGGTGCTCATAGCGCCGCGAGTCCCGGGAGCAGCTAGGGCATGCGGCCGGACCGGGAGCCTGTGATGCTTAGGCGCGTCGTTGCTCAGGCGGCCTCGCGGACCGGCAGCAGGTCGGCTCCGGCCGAGGCGGCGGTGGCGGGGACCGCGGTCGGCAGGTAGAGGCATCCGCACAGGTCGCTTGCCAGTTCCCGGATCCAGCGCATCCGGCCGACCGCGTCTTCCGGGTGGCTGTCGAATTCCTCCGCCACGCGGCCGGCGCACCCAGCCGCGCCCAGACGGCGGGCGGTGCTTCCAAGCGCCTGCGCGACCGTCTCTGCCGTCGGCGTATCTGAGGGCTGCAGCGGTGAAGCGAACAGCGCCTCGCAGATGGCCTCGTTCACATGCATCCTGGTCATGGATAGCCCTCCGGGGAATCAGAAGGTAAGGACGGATTCCAGCGCCCTGTGGCCAAGCGACCGCGATTACTAGTCAGTAGGACGCGACCACGCACGGTCTCCGTTGCGTGATCTGGGTCTCCTTACGCCAGCCCGGGATCGCAGCCGCGCCGGGGACGCTTCCGGCGGCGGAGACCGCAGCCAGCCGCGCCATCGCAGATGGCCCCTAGCCGACAGCGCACAGAACGACCCGTTATGGGCGATAGCGTGCTGTAGGTCGGCCCCATCTGGGCCGTAAGCGCGGGCTGCTCCGTGCCGTCGCGCACAGCCGGCTTACGACAGCGGCAGCAAGGGCACGCCGTGCGCGTTCCGCCTGCGTGCCGCGAGGGCTCACGCTCGCTCGGGCGCGGCTGCTAGCGGGGGATGCGGATGCCGGCTGAGCTGAGGTGAACGCTGAGCTCTTCCTGCTGGCCTTCGCCGCTGCCCTGAAACCGAAGCTCCTGGCGCTGGACCTGCTGCTGATCGAGAACCGTCGGCCGCGCGCCATGTTCGGGTGCATCCTGGCGAGCGGCCTGGGCGTGGCTATCGCCATACCGGC
>DATHPF010000054.1:0-4060 GCA_035484155.1 Streptosporangiaceae bacterium | reverse complement strand
GCCCGTACCGCAGCGCGTCGAGCAGGAACCCGAACTGCGACGTGGCCTCCTCGCGCGACAGCCCGATCACGTCGAACACCTGCTGTTGCACATCGGGCCGGTGGATCCGGATGGAGCCGCCGCCGATCTCGGTGCCGTTGCACACGAGGTCATAGGCGTCCGCCAGCGCGCCGCCGGGCTCGGACGTGAACTTCGACGTCCACTCCGGCAGCGGCGCGGTGAACGGGTGATGCACCGCTGTCCAGCCGCCTTCGCCGTCCTCTTCGAACATCGGCGCGTCCACCACCCAGGTGAACGCCCACGCCGCCGGGTCGATCAGCCCGCAGCGATGCCCGATCTCCAGCCGGGCTGCCCCGAGTAGCGCGCGGGCCTCGGCTGGCGTACCGGCGGCGAAGAACACCGCATCCCCCGCCGACGCCCCGGCCGCGGCCGGCAGCCCCGACCGCTCGCTGTCCGACAGGTGCCTGGCCACCGGCCCGGCGTCGGACACCTGGCCATCCGGCCCGATCAGGACATACGCGAGCCCGCGGGCGCCCCGTGACTTGGCCCAGTCCTGCCAGCCGTCCAGTTCCCTGCGCGTCTGCGCGGCGCCACCGGGCATGACCACTGCACCGACGTGCGGGGCCTGGAACACCCGGAACTCCGACTGGCCGAAATACGCGGTCAGGTCGACCAGTTCCTGCCCGAACCGCAGGTCCGGCTTGTCTGAGCCGTACCTGGCCATGGCGTCGGCGTAGGTCATGTGCGGGATCGGCCGCTGCACCGCGAAGCCCGCAATGTCCGCCCACAGGCGCTCGATCAGGTCCTCGGCGACCACGACGACGTCTTCCCTGGTCACGAACGACATCTCGAGGTCGACCTGGGTGAATTCCGGTTGTCGGTCGGCCCGGAAGTCCTCGTCCCGGAAACACCGCACGAGCTGGAAGTACCGCTCCATGCCGCCGACCATCAGCAGCTGCTTGAACAGCTGCGGCGACTGCGGCAGCGCGTACCAGTTGCCGGGCCGCAGGCGTACCGGCACGAGGAAGTCCCGCGCGCCCTCGGGAGTCGACCGGGTCAGGAACGGAGTCTCGATCGTCACGAACCGGTGCGCATCCATCACCTCGTTGAGCAAGTACACGGCCCTCGACCTGGCCTTCAGTGCCGCCGCCATATCGGCGCGGCGGATGTCGAGATACCGGTACTTCAGCCGGACTTCCTCGTTCAGCTCGCCGCCCTGGCCAGCACCGCCCTCGATCGCGAACGGCAGCGGGTCGGCCTGCGACAGCACCTCGATCACGCTCGCCGCGACCTCGATCTCCCCGGTCGCCAGCTCGGGGTTCTCATTCCCGGCCGGGCGCAGCCGCACCGCGCCGTCGACCAGCACGCAGTACTCGGCCCGCAGGTCGTGTGCCACGTCCTCCTCGCGCACGACTACCTGCACGATGCCGCTGCCGTCGCGCAGGTCGATAAAGACGACGCCGCCGTGATCGCGCCGGCGTGCGACCCAGCCCGCCAGCCGTACCTGCTCGCCCGCCGCGGACGCCCGCAGGCTGCCCGCCTCGTGGCTGCGGATCATCGCTCGCCCAGCCTCTCTGTCGTCATCTCTCAAAAACCATTCAGGACGGGAACGTGGCCGCCACCGCCCGCCCCGCTTCGCCCGCCGGTCCGGCGCAGGCCGGTGGGCCCTGGTTGGCCCTCGTTCACAGACCGGTAGCCGGGCCGGCCGCGGGAGTCAGCCCGGCCAGGAACGGATTGTGCGCCCGCTCGGCGCCGATCGTCGTGCCCGGACCGTGCCCGGCGAGCACGACCGTCTCGTCGGCCAGCGGCAGGCACACCCGGGCCAGGCTAGCGAGGATCGTCTCGTAGCTTCCGCCGGGCAGGTCGGTGCGCCCGATCGACCCGGCGAAAAGCAGATCGCCGGTGAACAGGGTGTCAGCCTCGGCTGCGGCTGCCAGCCGGAAGGTCACCGAGCCCGGCGTGTGGCCGGGTGCGTGGTCGACGACAAGGCTGACGCCGGCCAGGTCGAGCGTCATCCCGTCGGCGAGCTCCAGGACGTCATCCGGCTCGCTGAAAGTCAGCCCGCCGAACAGCTGCTGACCGGCGCTGAGCGAGAGCCCTCGGGCCGGGTCGGACAGCAGCGCCCGGTCATCGGGGTGGATGAAGGCAGGTATCCCCCGCGCGCCGCAGACCGGTGCTACCGACCAGATGTGGTCGATGTGGCCGTGCGTAGCCAGTACTGCGGCCGGCCGGAGCCGGTAGCGCTCGACGATTTCATTGATGCCCTGCTCAGCGTCTTGCCCGGGGTCGACAATCAGGCATTCCTCGCCAGGTCCGGCGGCGAGGATATAGCAGTTGGCCGCGAACGAGCCAGCAGGGAATCCGGCTATCAGCATGCGCCCAGGCTACCGAGAACAGCCGGTCGTCCTGCCGCTGGCCAGGGGTTCTGGGCCGCCAGGACACGACTTGGGCGCGGTTGGGATGTCGAAAGGTAACGGCGGCGTTACCAGTGCCCCCACAACGGTACGATTCGCGAAGTTTCGCAAGGTGCTGCCGTTGGCCCACCGGACCCGGGCCGGCGGAGCGTTGCCAGACCAGGAAGACCGCAGGAGACTGCGGATGAGCAGGAGGATTGCACGGGTGGCCACGAAGAAGGAACGCCAGCGCAAGCTCGCCAGGGACGCACATCAGCGCAGGCTGGAGCGCCAGGTTGAGCGAGCCAGGCGAGCGAGGCGATGGGCTGTAGCGGCCGTCGCGTTCGTTGTCGTGGCAGCGGTCGGCGTCGGCGTAGCGGCGATCGGCGGCGTCTTCAGCTCGAATGCGGACAAGTCGGCCAGCGCGGCGACGACGACCCCGTCAGCCACGACTACGCCGACGGCGACGCCCACCGCCACACCATCGCCGAGCGCCAGCCCCGCGATGGTGGACGGCAAGTGCATCTACGTGCCAAGCGGCACTCCGGCACGTAAGGTGTCGCTGCCTCCGGCCACGCCTGACACCACGGCCACCTACACGGCGACGGTCGTGACCAACCGCGGCACCATCGTCATCGACCTGCTGAACAAACAGGCCCCCTGCACGGTGAACTCGTTCGTCTCCCTCGCGGACCAGAAGTTCTTCAACAACACTCCCTGTCCCAGGCTCAGTAACACTCAGGGCCTGTACATCCTGCAGTGCGGCGACCCAACGGGAACGGGCTCAGGTACCCCCGGGTACGGGTTCAACAGCGAGAATCTCGCGGGCGCGACCTATCCCGCCGGCACCCTGGCGATGGCGAACTCAGGTCAGCCAGACACCAACGAAAGCCAGTTCTTCTTTGTCTTCAAGGCCACGGACTTGCCGCCTAGCTACACGCCGTTCGGCAAGGTCGTGAGCGGCCTCAGCATTCTCCAGGATGTGGGCAACCGCGGTTTCGGGGCGCCGCTAAATCCCTATGGCGGAGGCAAGCCAAAGGAAAGCGTCCAGTTCGAGAGCGTGACAATCAGTAAGACCTGAGCGGCGTGACTGCCATTCAGGTACCGAGCAGGAGGTATGCGGTGGGTACCGCAAACGATCCGTGGGGCCGGGTAGCCGACGACGGGACGGTCTACGTCCGGACCGCCGACGGTGAGCGAGAGATCGGCTCATGGCAGGCCGGCAGCCCCGATGAGGCACTGGCCTTCTTCAAGCGCAAGTTCGACGCGCTGGAGACCGAGATCAGCCTGCTCGAGCAGCGCATGTCCAGCACCGACCTGTCCGCAGGTCAGGCTCGGGCTACCATCACGAGGCTTACTGCGGCCGTTACTGACGCGCACGCTATCGGCGATCTGGGCAGTCTGAAGGCCCGGCTGGCGGCCCTGGCGGACACGATCGAGCACCGCCGCGAAGAGCACAAGGCGGCGCGCGAACAGGCTAAGAACGTGGCGCACGAGGCCAAGGAGCGGATCGTCGCGGAGGCCGAGCGGCTGGCTGCGGAGGCCACGCACTGGAAGGCAAGCGGCGAGCGGATGCGCCAGCTCCTGGATGAGTGGAAGGCCGCCCCGCGTGGCGACCGCGCCGCTGAGGCGGCGCTGTGGAAGCGGCTGTCCGCGGCCAGGAACGC
>DATHPF010000053.1:0-12778 GCA_035484155.1 Streptosporangiaceae bacterium | reverse complement strand
AGGTCGCCTCGGGCTGCGCTGACGATCTGCGTGAGGCCATCTCGCTGATCAACGGGCAGCCGTTCACCGGCAGTTACTTCTGGTGGATCGACATACAGCTGATTGAGACCGTCCGGGCCGAGGTCGCCGACGCTGCCGAGGCGCTGGCCGAGTTCGAGCTCACCAGCGGTTCTCCACGGGCCGCCGCGCGGGCTGCCCGGGCCGGGCTGATGGCCGAGGCGTCCGCCGAGCAGTTGTGGCGCGTCGTCATGAGGGCAGAGCACGCTGCCGGGAGCCTCGCTGGCGTCAACGAGGCGTGGCGCCGGTGCCTGGACGCCATCGAGGACATCGCGCCGGGCGGGGAGCCGCATCCAGACACGGCCGCGCTCTACCGGCAACTGACGATGACCGCGCATCAGCACGCACCAGCCCGCTAGCGAGCTACGGCATATCCACTTCACAAGGTGAGTTACCCGAGTTACTGTGATTGCTAACGTAATCATGGAGGACGAAAGTGGAACAGGCAGCACTTGATCATCTCCAGGGGCTAGTCGAGACCGAGGTCATGTCCCGGTTCCCTGGTGGCGGCATCGAGCGGGTTGTCGTCCTGCAGTACGGCGACGAACCCGTCATTGAGCCCGGCGAACTGGCCGTCAAAATCTTCGTGGCAGCCGAGGGCGAGGTGGCCGACCGCGAACGCGTGGCCGAGGACTTCGGCCGCGCCTTCCGCCGCGAACTTGAGCAGCTACGAGAGGATCTCGCGACCAAGCTGCCGGAAGCCAGGAGCCTGGAGGTCCGTTTCGGCGACGGCGCAGACGGGCCGGGGATCAAGATGAAATGGACCGGCGGCTCGCTGGAGACCAGGGCACTGTCGGGTGGAGAGCTGACGCCAGTGATGGCGCGGCTCGGCCCGACGGACTTGCAGACGCTGGACACGCTCATCACGGCGGGGATCGCGAGCAATCGCGCGGACGCGGTGCGGTGGGCGCTGGCCCGGATTAGAGAGAGACCCGCGTATGAGCAGCTGCTCACGATCACGCGCTCGATCGAGGAGCTCAAGGACCAGTTCTGAGCGAGCGCCTTCCGTCAGGCCGTGACCGAGATGGTACTTACGCCGGCAGGCGCGGTTACGTCATAGCGCTCGGCTGCGCTCGCCCAGCCCGTCGGGGTCAGCACGGTGCCGCCGCCGACACCGACGTACGTATGACCGCCGACGGTCGCGGTCCCGGCGCCGCCGTACAGCCGTAGCCGCGCGGGCACGCCCGCAGGGATACTCACGCTCACCTGACTGGCGCCGCCCGCCAACGTGATCGTCGTCGTGCCCGCTGGCCTTGGCAGCGTCATGCTGATCAGGCTCGATCCGGCCGTGAAGTCGATGGCGCCGATCTTGCTGTGACCCAGATCGAGCAGCGTCTGGGCGGCGCCGCCGCTGAACTGGAGATCCCACCGCACCGCCGAGCTCAGCTGGATTACCACGGCGCTCGGCCCGCTCTGGCCGGTGCTGTCCAGGAATACCTGCACCCGGCCGCCCGTCTGCACAACCTGCGGACGGACTCCCGAGTTCGCTGGCGTCCAGACTCGCAGCAACTGACCCGGCATGGCGGTTGCGCTGACGGTGACCGTCGTGGCTCCGCTCACAACGGCGAGAGTCGCACTCTGGCGGGCGTTCGCCGCGAGTGTGACCGTGTGCGGCGCGCTCGACGGGCTCCCGGCACCGGCGCTCGCCTGGGTGCCGAACAGCGCGGCGGGGGTGCCAGCGCAGCCGCCGACGATGCTGCAGCCCAGGGCGATGGTCGCTACAGTCCACCGCATCCGCATACACGCAGACTGCCCCACATTCGCTGGGTTACTCAAGCCGTTGGGCGTCCGTCCTCGCAGTGGGTACATGACGAGGCGTGAGTACGACAGCCAGCAGCGAACGGCGCGAGGCGGCAAGCATCCGCATCGGACTGCACGTCCTCGGCATCGGCAACGGCAGCAGGCCCGAAGTCATCGCTGCGGTCGCGACGGCCGCTGACGCGCGCGGCTTCGCCACGCTGTGGTGCGGCGAGCATGTCGTGATGGTCGACGAGCCAAGGTCGCGATATCCGTACTCGGCCGACGGCCGGATCGCGGTCCCGCCGGATGCCGACTGGCTCGACCCGCTGCTCAGCCTCAGCTTCATCGCCGCTCACACCGAGCGGATCAGGCTGGCTACCGGGATCTTGCTGCTCCCCGAGCACAACCCGCTAGTCGTCGCCAAGCAGGCTGCGACCCTGGATGTCTTGTCCGGCGGCCGGTTCGTGCTCGGCGTCGGTGTCGGCTGGTCAGCGGAGGAATTCGAGGCGCTCGGAGTGCCGTTCTCCCGCCGTGGCGCGCGCATGGAGGAGTACATCGCCGCGATGCGGCGCCTCTGGGCGGACGAGGTGACTAGCTTCGAGGGCGAGTTCGTCCGGTTCAACTCTGTCCGCGTCAATCCCAAGCCCGTTCGCCGCTCGGGCATCCCCGTCGTCTTCGGCGGGACGAGCGACGCGGCGATGCGCCGGGTGGCGACGGCCGGGGATGGCTGGTACGGCTTCAACTTGTCCTCCGCAGCCTTGCCGGGTGCCCTGAATGCGCTGGCACAGCATTGCCGCGACTACGGCCGGGACATGCGAGAACTGCATCTAGCCGTCTCACTCAGCGACGCCGAGCCAGTGCTGCTGCCCGAGCTGGCGGCCGCGGGCGTCACCGAGCTCGTGATCGTCGGCGAACCGCCCGCCCAAGCCGCCGCGGCCGCAGACTGGGTAGACGAGCTAGCTGCGTTCTGGCTCAAGGGCCCTGCCTCCAAAGGCACGTCCTGACCGCGCTACGCGGCGTCGGACTGGCGATGGCGATCTGGTCTATCGAGCCCGTTCCCTGCATACGGGCGGATCGCCCGGCCGGTAGATTGGGCACCGAGCCTCGCCGAAGGGAACGCCCGGATGTCGCCAGCAGACGGTGCGGCCACTGCGCCCGCCATGTGGAATCCGTTCGCCAACATGGCCGCCGTCGCCGGCCATACGGTCACGATCGTCCGCGGCGACGGCGCAACCGTCTACGACGACGCCGGCCGCTCCTACCTGGACGCCATCGGCAGCCTCTGGTACTGCAACGTCGGTCACGGGCGGGCCGAGCTCGCCGACGCAGCCGCCGCGCAGATGCGCGAGCTGGCGTCCTATCAGGCGTTCGAGGTGTTCTCCAGCAAGCCGGCCGAGGCCCTCGCGCAGCGGATCGCCGCGCTCGTGCCGATGCCGGACGCGAAGGTGTTCTTCACGCCCGGCGGCGGCTCGGACGCGATCGACACGGCGGCCAAGCTCACCCGCGCGTACTGGCGCGCGGTCGGACAGCCCGGTAAGCAAATCATCGTCGCCCGCTCGCACGCCTACCACGGCATGAACGCCTACGGCACCTCGCTTGGCGGCATCCCGGCGAACACCGACCCGTTCGGTGAGCTGGTCACCCTGGTCGAGCATGTGCCCTGGGACGATCCGTCGGCGCTCACCAAGATAATTGAGCAGGCCGGCGCGGAGCGGGTCGGCGCGTTCTTCTGCGAGCCGGTCATCGGCGCGGGCGGGGTGTACTTCCCGCCCGACGGCTACCTGGCCGAGGTCCAGCAGATCTGCCGGGACAACGACGTGCTGTTCGTCGCCGACGAGGTCATCACCGGATTCGGCCGGACCGGGGAGTGGTTCGGCAGCGACCGGTACGGACTGGAGCCGGACCTGATGACCGTCGCGAAGGGCCTGACGTCCGGCTACCTGCCGCTCGGCGCGGTGGTGGCGGGACCGCGGGTCTGCGAGCCGTTCTGGCGGGCTGGCTCGGCGGAGATGTTCCGCCACGGGTACACGTACTCGGCCCATCCGGCTGCATGCGCGGTCGGCCTGGCCAACCTTGACCTCATCGAACGCGAGCAGCTTGTGCAGCGCGTGCGGGAGCTGGAGCCCGCCCTGCATGCCGCCCTCGCGCCGCTCGCCGGGCACGAGCTTGTCGGCCAGGTACGGACGGGAGCTGGCCTGCTCGGCGCCGTCGAGCTCAGTCAGGCAGCGCGGGAAGCCGACCCCGGCCTTGGCGCTCGCGTCGTCGCCGCCGCGCGCCGGCGTGGTGTCATCACCAGGCTTCTGCGCGGAGCCGCCCTGCAGATCTCGCCGCCGTTCGTTATCTCTGCCGCTGAGATGCACCAGATCACAGAGGTCTTTACCGCGGCGCTCGACGCCGAGGCGCGCTAGGCCGGGTTGCCCGCGGCGCCAATACGCGGCTGGGCCGGGTGACCCGCGCCAATACACGTCTGGGCTAGGGTCACCCGGCGGCTCATTCGCGTGCAGAGGTCAGCGCAGGTGCCGGGACGGCACTCGTCGCGGCGACCTGACGGCGCCGGCGGGCCGCGAGTGCCGCGAGCGCGCCGAGCAGCGACAATCCGGCCGACGTGGTGAGCGCGGGGCGGACTCCGGCGATAACGCCCGACGCAGAGCCGAGGCCACCGCTGGCGGAGAAGACCGCGGTCACGATGGCCACGCCGAAGACGGCACCGAAGCGCTGAAGCGTGTTCTGCACCCCGGATGCCGTCCCCAGGTCGGCGGGCGGCACCGCGTCGAGCGCGGCCGTCGGCATGGTCGGGATCGCCATCGAGATGCCCACGCCGGCGATGATGAGCGGCAAGACGAGCTCGCCGTAACTCACGCCCGCCGTGATGTCCATGGCGATCCAGGCAAGGCCTGCCGCTTGCATCGCCAAGCCCGCAGACATCAGCGGCCTGACACCGACCCGGTCGGCGAGTCGTCCAGCGATGGGAGCCACGACCAGCGGCGTCGCCGTCCACGGCAGGAACCGCAGCCCCGTGCCGAGCGGACTGTAGCCGAGCCCCAGCTGGAAGAACTGCGACATCAGGAACGCGGCCGAGGTGATCGCCGCCATGGCCATGAACCCGGTGGCGTTCGCGGCGGTGAAGGCGCGGATGCGCAGCAGGCGCAGTGGCAGCATCGGCTCTGGCACCCGCCGCTCCCAGGCGATGAAGGCCGCGATCAGAACCGCGCCGAGGCACAGTGCCGTGATCACCTGCGCGCTGCCCCAGCCCACGTCGGTGGTTCGAACCAGTCCCCAGGCCAGCGCGACGGCACCCGCCGCGACTAGCGCCAGACCGCCGACGTCCAGCTTCCGGTCCTGGCCGCGGCTCTCAGGCAGGCGCGCCATCGAGAGGACCGCGGCCGCCAGGCCGATCGGCACGTTGATCCAGAAGATCCAGTGCCAGTCCAGGCCCTGGACCACCGCGCCGCCGACGAGCGGGCCGCCCGCGACGGCCAGGCCGCCGACGGCGCCCCAGATTCCGACGATCGCGCCCCGGCGCTCGGCCGGGAACGCCGCCGCGAGGATGGTCAGGCTCAGCGGTGTAACCAGCGCGGCGCCAAGGCCCTGGACAGCGCGCGCGCCGATCAGGGCGCCGGCGCTCGGCGCGAGCGCGCAGGCCGCTGAGGCAAACGTGAATAGCAGCAGCCCGGTGACGTACATCCGCCGTCGGCCGAGCCGGTCGCCGAGCGCCGCCGCCGTGATGATGCCTGCCGCGAACGGCAGCGTGTAAGCGTTCACGGTCCACTCCAGCGTGGCCACGCTGCCGCCGAGACCGGCGTGGATCGCTGGCAGCGCGGTGACGACGACGAGCGTGTCCAGTGCGGTCATAAAGAAGGCCACTGACGTCAGCACCAGGGCCCAGCTTCGCTGGCGCTGCGCTGCCGCTGCCGCAGCAGCCGCGGTTGCGGTGAGCTGCATGTTCCCCACCTCCGGGGCCGGGCAGCGGCGCCGTACAGCGCCTGCCGACTACCCGAGCTCACCTCTCCTACGGCGGCCAGGCGGTTAGATCGACAGGCCGGCCGGGAAAGTCGGTCGCGGTCGCGCGGTCACCGCCGCGTCAGTCCGGGTCGCGGCTACCCGGCGCGTCCGGCGCCGCCAAAGGGCGCGAGTTACCTACTGTGGCCCATAGTCGGGCAGCACTAGCGAACTGGTGCCCCATCGCGCGAGCCTTGTCGCCACGGTTCGCCGGAAACCTGCAGCTTCGTCCGGTTCGCGCGACGGAACGGACGGGCGAGCTGCGCAGCCATAGGCGGGCGGTTGGATGTGGTGCCTTTAGCTGGGGCCATGCAGCGTATGAAGGACTCGCCGGGTACGGCCGCCTTGCCAGCACTAGGAGCGGTTCGGCCGAGAGGGACTCCGTTTCGTCAAACTGTCGGTCTGATCCGATCGCAGCCCTCGGCCCCAACAGACGAAGACTTCCCTATTCGCGTTTGAGCCTGAGGCCGATCGTGGGCGCGAAGAGTGACGCGACGTACTGGGGCCAGAGGATCGCTCCGTTGCAGCGGAAGCGGATGTCCGAACCGTTCGCGGCGTCGAAGGACCGCGCGTGGCTTGAGTATCGACCGGCTCTGACTTGGAGCGTGTGCGGGCCGGCCGCTACTGGCAGTTCGACGGTCTGGTTCCGGTCGATGGATCCGGCTGGGTCGCCGTCCAGAACGATCTCGAACCGGCTGCGGCGAAGCTCCATGATGCCTGTGGTCTTGCGTTCCAGTATGACGGTGGGTGACATCGCGGTCTCCGTATTCTTGTTGGATCAGAGAGTCCAAGCCCGGGGGCGCTGGCGTCAGGTACGTCTTCCGATGATGAGTCGTTCGCGGTCGAACATCGCCGCTACTGCCAGCCAGGCGAGCAGGTCGATGACCAGCAGGAGCGCCGCGAGCCCGACCGCAAGGCCGGCCGACACCGTGATGACGTTGAGCGACATCAGCGCCAGGATGGCCAGCAGCGGCAGAGTGCCGAGCACGCTCAACTGCTGGGCGACGCGCACATCGGTGGAGCGGGCGGAAACCGCGATCCCCACCCAGATCCCCCAGCCCGCGAGCAATGGGGTGAACAGCAGTTGAAGCAGCACGTGCGTGCCTGAGTAGATCGCCGAGGCGATCACCGGATGAGCGAACAGGGACACAGCGGCGAGGAAAATGCCAAAGACCACGTAGGCGATGACGAGTGTAGGAACGAAGGCGGCGAGCGCCTTGCCGACGAGGAACTCCTCGCGCCGGATCGGGGTTATCAAGACAGGTTCCAACGTCCCCTGCTCGCGCTCTCCAACCACCGAGTAGGCGGACAGGGTAGAGGGCAAGAACGCCGGGATCAACAGCATGTACAGCATCGAGAGCCCGACGTGCCGGTTGAGGTTGATGCTGTCAACGTGCGCATAGGCATCGAACACCTGGATCAACGGCAGAACGACGAACAGCAGTGGCAACACCGTCATTGTGCCCACCACGAAACGGTTGCGGCGATAGTCCCTCAGCTCCTTGACGGAGATCGCCCTGACGCGGGTCCAGCTAAAGCTCACCGTCGCCTCGCTTCCACGTCCTCATCGATCAGTTCGAGATAGACGTCCTCCAGAGAGTGACGGGACTCGGCGATCGACAGAATGTCGGCACCGGCGCCGACCAGTGCTCGTGCCACTTGCGGGGCGGCGATCTCGGGGTCTGAGACGGCGAGCGTGTAGCCGGAGGGCGCCTGCTCCCAGCCTTCGACCCCGGGCAGACCACCGAGCACGGCGTTCGCATCGTCCAGCGGCGAGCGGAGCCGCACGTCCAGAGATTGGCTGAACAGTCGATCGCGCAGTTCGTCGGGCCGGCCGATCAGTCGCAAGGTCGTGTTCAGGATCGCCACCCGATGGCACAGCCGTTCGGCCTCCTCCAGCCGGTGGGTGGTGAGGAAGATCGTCACGCCGCGCTCCCGAAGCGAGACGATGAGCCCGTGGACTTCGCGGCTCGCCACCGGGTCGAGGCCAGAGGTTGGCTCGTCGAGAAACAATACGGAAGGGTCGTTGAGCAGCGCTCGCGCCAGCGCGACGCGCTGACGCAAACCCTTTGACAATGATCCGCACTGATCGCCCGCACGGTCTTCAAGGTTGACCGCCCGCAGCGCTCGTGCGATGCGGCCGCGAACGTCGTCTAGCTCGTAGAGCCCGGCGAAGCACTGCAGGTTCTCCATCACCGTTAGACGGAGGTACAACCCCGGGGACTCCGGCATGATCGAGATGCGCGACCGGATGGCTGGTCCGTTCTCGGGACGCAACTCAATGCCGGCTACCGTCGCGGACCCCGAGGTCGGCGCCAGCAGCGTGCCCAAGGTTCGCACGGTCGTGGTCTTCCCGGCCCCGTTGGGACCGAGGAAGCCGAAAACCTCGCCGTAGCCAACCTCGAACGAGACGTCATCGAACGCAACGCGGTCACCGAAGCGCTTGGTCAAGTGCTCGACTACCAGAGCGGCGGACCCCCCGTTCGGGCCAGCGAGGATTGGGGCATCGGTGGTCGGCTCGGGGAGTCCGGCCTCTTGAGTTGCTCGCTGCGGGGTCATAGGCATCGCGCATGGCCGGCGGACTGCGGCGGCGCTTCGATATGAGCGAGTTCCTCGTGATGTCCCGGTCGGCTGGCCCGGTGGGACATCGTCGCATCGTCGCCCATCGTGCTGCTTCTCTGATCGCGGATGCTCCGCGCCAGGACCGTAGCGCACATAGGTTCCACGATAGCAGGAGTCCTGAACGGTCGTGCTAATCTCTTGACATGCGTCAAGGCCCTCGGGAACCGCGGAAGCCGCGCACGTTCACCGAGGCCGCCCGACGAGCTCAGATCATCGAAGCGGCGATCGACACCATCGCCGATGTTGGCTTCGGAAGGGCCTCCCTGGCCCGCATCGGCGAGCGGGTCGGGATTAGCAAGGGCCTCATCGGTTACCACTTCGCGGGCAAGGACGACCTCATCGAGCAGGTAATTGTCGAGGTACTTGAGCAAGGGAAGGCCTATATGCGGCCGCGCATCGTCGAGGCGATGTCAACCGGCTCCGGGTTCTTGCGCGCCTACATCGAGTCCAACCTCGCCTACATGCGGGAGCAACGCAACTACATGGTGGCCATCGTCGAGATCGAACGCAGCGGTCTCACCGCTGACGGCCAGGAGCGGTTCCACATTCGCGCAGATGCAATAGCCGAAGCCGTGCAGACCCTCCGACAACACCTGGCGTACTACCAAGCCGTTGGCGACCTACGTCCCGACTTCGACCCGAACGTCATGGCCGTCGCCATCCGGGCAGCCACGGACGCAGTACTACACCGATACGCCCGTGACCCCGATCTCGATATCGACAACTACGCCAGCGAGATCGTCACCATCTTCGACCTGGCGACCCGGTCCATGACGCCCCATGACGGGCAAGCCGGTGATCGGTCGGACTGAGCCGCCACCTGCCGGCGAGCGGTGGCGGCTAGTTAGCTGGGCAGCAAAGCCACCCTGATGCCCAATGGCAGTTGGCTGACGCTGCGGCGGATCGCCTGACTGCTAGCCGCTCATCCGGTTTGCGGCGTGGTGGATGAGCCGGTCGCGGAGCGGACCGTTCTCGGTGGTCTCGATGGCGCGCGCCAAGGCCGCCGCCGCGGCGTCCGCCTGGCCGGCCTGCTCCAGCAAGTCAGCATGTGCAGCGTGCAGCGGCCCATAAGCGTCAAGCTGGCCCGACGCAAGAACCGGCTTGAGCACCGCCAGTCCAGCGATCGGCCCGTCTGCGAGCCCGACAGCGACAGCGCGGTTGACCTCGACAACCGGTGACGGCGCGCGCCGCGATAGCTCGCCGTATAGCGCGGCGATCTGCAGCCAGTCGGTCTGCTCGAACGCCTTCGCGGCCGCGTGCACCGCGGCGATCGCGGCCTGAAGCTGATACTGGCCGGGGTCCCGGCGCGCGACGGCAGCATCGAGCACGGCCGTACCCTCGGCGATCAGCGTTTGATCCCACGCACCGCGGTCCTGCTCGGCGAGCAGCACCGGCCGTCCGTCGGCGTCCAGCCGGGCCGCCGCGTGCGAATGCGTGAGCAGCATCAGCGCCAGGAGTCCGGCGGTTTCGGTATCGGAGGGAACGAGGCGGTGCAGCACCCGGCCGAGCCAGATGGCCTCGGCGCACAGATCGATGCGCAGCAGATCGTCCCCGCTGCTCGTCGCGTATCCCTCGTTGAAGACCAGGTAAATGACTGCCCGCACGGCGGCGAGCCTGCTGGCGAGCGCCGACGCGGGCGGTACCTCAAACCTGATCCCCGATGCGCGGATCTTGCGCTTGGCGCGGACGAGCCGCTGCGCCAGCGTCGCCTCGGGGGTCAGGAACGCCGCGGCGATCTCGCGAGTGGTCAGGCCCGCAACGTAGCGCAGCGTGAGTGCGACCCGGACCTCCAGGGCCAGTGCCGGGTGACAGCACGCGAAGATCAGGCCGAGGCGGTCATCTTCCATGGTGGCCTCCTCCGGATCGGCAAGGGGCTCGTCGGCGCTGACGCTGGAGTCGGCGGCGTCGTCCAGGCCGGGCTCGGCGAGGTGGGGCCGGGCGCGGAGCTGGTCGATCGCCCGGCGCCAGGCGGCCACCGTCAGCCATGCGCCCGGCTTCGGCGGCACGCCATCGCGCGGCCACGTCCTGGCGGCCGCGACGAAGGCCTCGGAAACCGCGTCCTCAGCTGCCTGAAGGTCACCGAGGCGGCGCGCAATCGTGGCCACGACCGCGGTCCATTCCTCGCGGTAGGCGCGCTCGAGCGCCCTCGTCGTGAGGTCCGCCGGTGTTGTCTCAGCCAGGGCTACCTCAGACCCGCCTGCCACGCCTGGCCTTCCGTGACCGGGCGGACCTCGACATTGCCGTAGCGCATGATCGGCATCTTGGCCGCCCAGTCGAGCGCAGTGTCAAGATCGGGCACGTCGATGAGGTAGAAGCCGCCGAGGTGTTCCTTGGTCTCCATGAACGGGCCGTCGGTGAGGAGCCGCTCGCCACCCTCCAGCGAGACCGTCGTCGCGGTGTCCACCAGGTCAAGCTGCTCCGCAGCCAGCAGGGCGCCGGACTGTCGCAGCGCGACGGTGTAGTCAAGCCAGCTGTCGTAGACGCCCTCGACGGACTTCGCGCCCGCGGGCCCGCCCGGCGGTGCGTAGATCAGCAGCGCGTACTTCATTTGGACCTCCGGTGCCTCTCAGGGCAAGCTTGCCCGCAGATCATTCCGGTTACCCAACGACGGCGCAGGGCTCAGATCGACAGCGCGCCTCTAGAAAATTAAGAATCTACGCGTCGAGCTCATCCGGCCGCAGCGCGCGCAGCACGCAGAACTCGTTGCCGTCAGGGTCGGCCAGCACGACCCAGGTCACGTCAGCGGCCTGGCCGACGTCGACGCGGCGGGCGCCGAGCGCTTCCAGGCGGGCCACCTCAGCGGCCTGGTCCTTCGGCCGGAGGTCCAGATGCAGGCGGTTCTTTGCTGTCTTGCCCTCGGGCACGCGCAGGAACAGCAGGTCAGGGGCGACGCCGTCCTCCGGACTGCCCGCCGGCGGCTCCAGGCATACCTCGTCCGGGTCCAGGCCGATCTCATCCGGCTCGACGAGCGGGCGGTGCCAGCCGAGCGCCGCCGCCCAGAACGAGGCGATCTTGGCCGGATCAGGGCTATCGATGCTGAGGCACTGGATGCGAATGTCCATGCCGCGACTCTGACTGCGCCTCTATCCGGCTGTCCACCCAATATCGGCGCGGCCGGCCATCAGCTTCCGCGGGTGTCGAGCCTGGTAAACGGATGCTCGCGGGCCATCCGGATGATGGTGCCGAGCGGCAGCGCGAGCCAGGGGATGTTGAGCAGCAGCACGATCGGGAAGTGCGGGCTGGCGTGGATGCCGTTGTATTCCTCGGCCAGGATGATCAGCACCACGGCGCTCATGGAGCCTGACCAGATCAGCGCGGGCACCCGGATCCATTCGCGGCCTCGGCTGATGGCGTAGATGGCGGCGACGTAGAACGGGCCGTTCCAAAGGACGTCGATCCAGATCGTCATCCGCCAGAACGCTGGCCTGGCCATCAGCAGCGGGTCGTACTTCTGCCCGTAGGAGTGCACCATGTCGACGATGGCGTGCGGCGGCCAGGCCGGATAGGTGAAGTGAAAAGGATTGGCGATCGTCAGCTGCTCGATGTCGATGAAGTAGGTGATGAAGAACAAGTTGACGGCGAAGAATGCCAGCAAGATCCAGTCGGCCTTGCGGCTGCGCAGCGGGATGACCTGTCGCCTGGGCGCGATGGTGGCGGCGACGGCGGTGCGGGCCGCGTCTCCGGGTGCGTGCCCCGCGTCGCCCGGCGAGGTCATGCCATCTGTCACAGAGTCCACTAAATTAGGCTAATGGCCCAGCCCTCAGGTCCGCCGGGTATTGATCCCCCGCTCATGGCCGGCGTGCCCCCGTTCCCAGCCGCGTCGCTGGTGACGCTCGGCAACTGGCAGGATCCGCCGTTTAACCGCTGGGCGTTTCAGCACATCCGCGAGCTCATACCGACAGCGCGGATCAGCCGCGGTGCGGACAGCCCGCGTCGGCTACCGCGGGATGAGCGGGACATCGGCGGGCTGAGATTCCGGTCTGCCGGACGTGAGTGGACGGTCGCGGAGATGCTCGCCGAGACCGACACCGACGGCTTCCTTGTCCTGCACCGCGGCAAGATCATCTCGGAGCAGTACTTCAACCGAATGACGCCAGACACTCCGCACCTGCTGATGTCGGTGTCCAAGTCGATCGTCGGGGCGGTGGCCGGCATCCTGGCCGGGCAGGGCCTGCTGGACGTCTGCGCGCCGGTGGAGAAGATCGTGCCGGAACTGATGGGTACTTCGTTCCAGGGCGCGACCGTGCAGGACCTGCTGGACATGCGGACGGGTACGCACTTCGACGAGTCTTACGCCAACCTCGAGTCCGACGTCCGGACGTACGAGCGGGTGTACCTGTGGCGGCCCGACGCGGCCGGT
>DATHPF010000052.1:0-3297 GCA_035484155.1 Streptosporangiaceae bacterium | reverse complement strand
TGGAGGCTGTGGCACGCCTGGCTTCAGCAGACCTGGAGGAAGCTGCGCTGTCCTGAGCAGTGTGAGCCTGGCGTGACCGGCCGCTACGGGCCGGGTAAGCGTGGCGGGCAGGAGGAGCCAGATGTCCAGTACGTCGATCGTGCAGACAGCGGTACGCAGCCTTCCGGTACGTCCTCATCGCAGCCCGGCAGGGACGGCGCAGGCGGGCAGCCGGCCGGTCCACGCCGTGCCAGGCGGCCTGGCCCAGCGGCGGGCGCTGCTCGAAGCGCGCTGGCGAGACCGGCTGGAGCAAGTAACGGCGCTCTCCCTCGCCTACCACGACGCGGCGCAGAACGTGCCGGCTGGCCCGGCGGGACGCCAGGGAGCGGCATCGCGCCGCGCCCGCCAGCTCGCCCGGCAGGCGGTGGCCGAACGACAGGCACTCGCCGAGATCGAAGCGGCGCTGGACAGGATCGCGTCCGGCCAGTACGGCTGGTGCGAGCAGTGCAGCAGGCCCATCTCGGCGACGCTGCTCGCCGCGCAGCCGCAGTCGCGATACTGCGCTGCCTGCAGGCGCTTGCCTGCGAAGCGGGCCGCTTACGCCTGATCGAGACCAATGGCATTGGGGGTCGGCGCCCGGCGCGACCGTGCCCACGGTGCCGGTGTGATCGTTATCGAGTACCGTCCGACCGGCCTGCCCGGTAGGTTCGGACCGGCATGGAGCCAGCCAGTCCGGACCAAGAAGGGCACTTCGAACCGATGGGCCGACTTACTGAGCTCGTCCTGCGCCATCGCCGCCTGATCGGCCTGATCTGGCTAATCGCGGTGCTGATCGGCGGTTACGCCTCGTCCGTGCTCAGCAGCCACCTGAGCATGAGCTTCGAGATACCGGGCACCGGCAGCGACATCGCCGACTCGGCGATCGTGGCCCGCTACGGGACCGGCGGAAGCACTTCCCCGCTGGTGCCGGTGGTCAGGCTGCCCGCCGGCCAGACGGTCGAGCAGTCGCAGGTGCGGACCGCGCTGCAGGCGGCGTTCAGCGCCGCGGCTACAGTCGGCGTCCGGCCTGGCGTCGGGCCCAGCCGGGTCGTGTCCTACGCGACCACCGGGGACCGCGGTTTCGTCTCCACGGACGGCAGGACCACGTTCGGGCTGATCTTCACGCCCAGCCGGGGGAAGCAGGCGCTGCTCACGCTCGTCCAGCCGGCCGCCGTGCAGGCGGTGATGCTGCACTACCTGCCGCCTGGCTCGCAGGTGCGGGTGACGGGGCTGGCTCCGCTGACGAATGCCGGCGGGTCTGCGTCAGGCCCGGACGTGTTCAACGAGATCCTGCTCGGCGCGCTGGGCGCGATGGCAGTGCTGGCCTTCGTCTTCGCGTCCTTGCTCGCGGTGGTGCCGCTGCTGATCGCGGCGGCGTCGGTGACGACCGCGTTCCTTGCCATCCTGGGTTTGACCTACCTGCTGAACGTCAACTTCGTCGTCCAGTTCCTCGTCGGCCTCATCGGCCTAGGCGTCGCCATCGACTACTCGCTGCTCCTGATCACCCGGTGGCGTGAGGAGCTGGCGCACGGAAGTGACAACGAGGAGGCGATCAGGCGCGCCATGGATACCGCGGGCCGGGCCATCGTGTTCAGCGGCGTTACCGTGGCCCTCGGCCTCCTGGCGCTGATCGCGCTGCCCATCCCGTTCATCCGCAGCATCGGCCTGGGCGGCATGCTGATCCCGCTCATCAGCGTCGCGGTGACGCTGACGCTGGTCCCGGCAGTACTTGCCGGGATCGGGCCGCGGCTGGAGTGGCCGAGGCTGCGGCACGAGGGTACGCCAAGCCGGGGCTGGACGGCGTGGGCCCGGCTCGTGGTCCGGCAGCGCTGGCTCGCCGCGCTGGCTGGCCTGGCCGTGCTGATCGCGCTCGGCGTCGCGGCGCTCGGCATGCACGTCGGCGACGCGAGCGTGAACTCGCTCTCGCAGAAAGGTTCCGCCCGCGACGGCGTTGTGCTCCTGCAGCGGGCCGGGATCCCGGTCGGGGTGCTCGCCCCGATCGAGATCCTGGCGCCGGGACAGGCGATCGCGTCCAGCGTGGTCACGACCGCCGCCAGCGTGCCCGGCGTCCGGTTCGCGGTAGCACCACCGGGAGCAGCCTGGCACCAGCACGGCAGCGCCCTGGTCGTGGCGCTGCCGGTTGCCGACGGGGCTGGCACGTCAGGCCTGGCGACGGCGGCAGCCGTCCGCAGCGCGGTCGGCTCAGCTGAGCCGGCCGCACTCATCGGCGGTTACTCTGTCGGGCTCGTCGACCAGATCCACTCGCTCTACGGCGACTTCCCCTGGGTCCTGCTTGGACTGGCGCTCATCACGTTCGTGCTCCTGGCCCGAGCGTTCCGGTCGCTGCTCCTGCCGCTCAAGGCCATAGCGCTGAACCTGCTCTCCGTCGGCGCGGTCTACGGCGTGCTGGTACTGGTCTGGCAGGACGGCTACGGCTCGCGGGTGATCTGGGGCCTGCCGGCTACTGGCGCGATCACGGGCTGGATCCCGCTGTTCGTGTTCGCCTTCGTGTATGGCCTATCCATGGACTACGAGGTGTTCATCCTCACCCGGATGCGCGAGGAATACGACGCGACCGGCTCCACCGACCAGGCCGTCATCACCGGCCTGGGCCGCACTGGCCGGCTGGTCACATCGGCTGCGCTGATCCTGTTCCTGGCCATGGCGGCGCTGGCCAGCGCGCCGTTCACGTTCCTCAAGATCTTCGCGACCGGTGTCGGTGCCGGCATCCTGCTGGATGCGACGGTGGTCAGGTCCCTGCTGGTGCCGGCGATCGTGTCACTGCTTGGCCGGTGGAACTGGTGGCTGCCAGGGTGGGCGGCCAGGTTGCTGCGCGTGAAGGAAGCACCGCTACCGACGCATCTCTGACACCGACGGGAACGAGGTAGCTCTCCCGCGCCGCCTTCAGAATGGCGCCGGCCGCGTGCCGAGTACCTCGATATCGTCGATTGCATCCGCGGGAACCGCGCGCGGATCGGCGCTGAGCAAGGTCTGGCCCGCCGCCGGGTCGGTCATGAGCGCGAATGCGATGTGGGCTGGCAGCCTTGCCTGCGCCGGCGCGGAGCTGGTGGTCACGAAGCCGGGCCGGCGCGATTCACCGCGCGCGAGCCGCGCCAGGCTCGGCAGCGGCTCCAGGACCTCGATGGGATAGTCGGTCCCCGCGAGCATGGCGACGCCAGCCTGTGCCAGTTGCGCCCACGGGTACGCACGGGCTGCTCGTTCTGGTCCGAGTGCCGGGCCAAGCTCGGCAGCGTCAGTCACCGCGAATGACGGCTGGAT
>DATHPF010000051.1:0-17938 GCA_035484155.1 Streptosporangiaceae bacterium | reverse complement strand
CACCTGGTAGCCGTCGGGGTCCGCGAACGTGAAGGTGCGGCCGAACGGCCCGTCGACGGGCGCTGAGACGATCGTCGCGCCGGCGGCGGCGAGGGCGTCGTGGATGTCCTGCGCGTCGGGGGCGTGCAGCCACAGCGCCATCCCCTGGCCCGGCTGCGCGATCGCGTCCAGGTCGACGCCCGCGACGACGTCGCGGACGGCGAACGCGATCGGCTCGGTGTCGAACACGACGGCGTGCGGCGGTCCTGCGTCGGAGCGCTTCAGGCCCAGGTACTGCTGGTAGAAGGCGGCGGAACGCTCCAGGTCGCGCACCTGCAGTGAAATGAAGTCGGGTCCGGTGACAGCCACGATTCTTACCTCCTCATCGATGTCAGTCTTCTGACACACCCAATGTATGTCAGACTACTGACATGGGTCAAGGCGAGTCCGGAGTCGAGCTAGATACATCGCTGGGGTACATGCTGAAGGTGGCCGCCAGCGCCCTGCACTCCGCCCTGGAGGCCGTGCTGAGGCCGCTGGGCATGACGATCACCCACTACGCCTGCCTGGAGCTGCTTGCCCAGCGACCGGGTCTGTCGAACTCCGAGCTTGCCCGCGGCACCTTCGTCACCCGGCAGTCGATGAATGTGCTCCTGCAGGCCCTCGAACGCCAGGGACTCGTTGTCCGCCCGGCACAGGCACCCGTAGGCAGGGTCCTGCCGACCGAGCTGACCGCCCGCGGGCGCCGGCAGCTCAAGGTGGCCAGCGCTGCGGTTCGCCGCGTTGAGCAAGACATGCTGGCCAATCTGGATGCCAGCGAACAAGATCAGATGCGCCGCCTGCTCACTGCGTGCATCGCCGCACTGACCGAACCGCCCGCATCGGCGACCTAATTCCTCCGGACCGGCCGCCTGGATCAGGGCGCGTCGGGTGGGCAGTAACGGCCTGTCGCGGGCACGTATCAGGAGGACGGGAGCTCTGCCCAGGGGGTCATGACCGCGCGGCCGAGGAGATGTCCGCTGAGGTTGATGCTGAAGCCGAGCCAGGCTGGAGTCGAGTCGCCCTGCACCTGAAGCTGTCCGACCTTCTCGATGGCGATGGCCTGCACCTCGATGACGTAGCGGTGAGGCGCGTCGCCGGGCGGCGGCGCACCGCCGACGAAGCGGGCCAAGCGCGCGTCGTTGGGCATATGGAACGCTCCGGCCGGCATGTGCTCGCCGGTGCCATCGCCCGCTCCGGTCGGGAGTGCGGTCACCGAGGCGGGGATATCGGCGACGACCCAGTGCCAAAAGCCTGACCCGCTGGGCGCATCAGGGTCATACATGGTCACGGTGTAGCTCTTGGTTCCCGCGGGAGCGCCGGACCACGACAGCTGGGGCGAGACGTCCTTCCCGCCTGGAACGTGGAAGATGCCAGACATCTGCGCTGGCGGCAGCGCCTGGCCGTCGGTGACGTCGGTGCTGGTCACCGTGAAGCTCGGCACCACCGGCAAGCGCCAGAACGGATCGTTCATGGTTGCCCCTCACAGAGATGGTCTGCGGCCCAGGGTAATCAGCGACCGGATGGATGATTCGAGCCGGGCAGGCGGTGTGGCGTGGCCGCGACGAGCGCAGTCAGAGCCACCCGCGCTCATCCGCGGCCCTGACTGCCTCGGCCCGGTTGCGCGTACCGGTCTTGGCTATCGCAGCGGACAGGTAATTGCGGACTGTGCCCTCGGACAAGAACAGCTTGCCGGCGATCTCGGCTACCGTCGCCCCGCCCCTGGCGGCCACGAGGACGTCGCGTTCCCTGACGGTGAGCGGCGATGCTCCAGCCGCCAGTGTCGTGGCGGCCAGCGCCGGATCGACGACTCGCTGGCCCGCCGCGACACGGCGGATCGCGTCTGCCAGCTGTTCCGCCGGTGCATCCTTGACCACGAAACCGCATGCGCCAGACTCCATTGCCCGCCGCAGGTAACCGGGCCGCCCGAACGTGGTGAGGATGAGCGACCGGCAGCGTGGTACCTCCTGGGCGAGGACGCCGGCGACCGCCAGGCCGTCGATTCCGGGCATCTCGATGTCGAGCAGCGCCACATCGGGCTGATGTGCCTTTGCCGCGGCGACCACCTCATCGCCGCGGCCGACTGAGGCGACGACCTCGAAGTCGTCCTCCAGTTCCAGCATGATCCCGAGCGCACTGCGGATCAGCTCCTGGTCGTCGGCCAGCAAGAGCCGGATGCGGGCTGTCATCGGCTATTGTCCGGTGCCAGGGTGACCCGCAAGGCCCAGCCGCCCGCCCGGAGCGGGCCCGCATCGACCCAGCCGCCCGCCGCTGCCGCCCGCTCGCGCAGGCCGCTGAGGCCATTGCCCGGAGGTACGTCTGCCCCAGGACTCGGCTCGCCGACCCCGTCGTCGACGATCTCGATGGCGGTCCGGGAGAGCCTGACCGCGCAGGAACGGGCCCTGGCGTGCCGCACCACGTTCGTCAGGCCCTCCCGGACGGTCCAGCCGAACAGCTCCTGGTGCTCAGGATCGACAACGTCGGTGGCCGTAGGCAGGTCGGCGGCGATGCCCGATGCCCGCAGCAGCTCCCTGCCGCGGGCTAGCTCGCTGGCCAGGGTGACATCCCGGTAGCCCGATACCGCGCTCCGCACGTCAGCTAGCGCCTGCCTGCACAGTTCCTCGACCTCCGCGATCTGGCTGACGGCCCGGGCGGCGTCCGTTGCGCCCAGTCGTCTGGCGAGGCCGGCCTTGACCGTGATAGTGGTCAGCGAGTGCCCGAGCAGGTCGTGCAGGTCGCGGGCGATCCGGATGCGCTCGTTCTCGGCGGCTAGCTGCGCCAGTTCGGCACGCGCCTCGGCGAGCGCATCGTTCCCGCGCAGTACCTGGAGCACGGCGAACATGACGAGGGCCACCACCGGGATCGCGACCGGCGTGACGTCGTCGAACGACGCGCCCAGGCTTACGTGCCAGGACGGGACCAGGACGGGAACTATCAGCGCGGCGAGCGCAAACGCGGCGACTAGAGGCAGGGACCGGCGCCCATAACGTCCCACGCTGAGCATGGTGAGGAAGATGAACGTGACGAACCCAGCCGCGCGGGCGAATGGCAGCTCGGCCACCGACAGCGCCAGCAGCAGGCCGAAGTAGGCCCAGTATCGCGGCCAGGAGGCCTCAAACGACAGCACCAGCGGGGCCGTGAGCCAGCACACGGCGAAGGCCGCGAGGATGGCGTAGCCGGCCACCTGGCCCGCGCCGCGCGAGTTCTCCGTCACCGAGATGGCCACGTAGACGAGGTAGGCAAGCGGCAGCGCCACCATGACGCCCCGGCGCCAGCCGCCGACCCATCTGCGCTGGCTCGCTAGCCACTCGGCCTCGCCCGGCGTGGCCGGCGCGATGTCCCTGGCCATCTCGGCATCCATATCTCTCCAGCGTAACGTGGCTTGCGTGGCTCAGACCCTGGCCGAATTCCGCCGGTAGGCGACCGCGGCGACCGGGACCAGGATGACGCTCCAGGCGGCGATCACGATCCACGCCTCCGCTGGCCAGCCGCCGCCGCCGGCGACGACCGTCTTCCCGGCCTGCACGAGCCAGTACGACGGCAATGCCTTCATGACGTCGAACAGCGGGCCGGACTTCGCAAGCTCGAAGCCGTACACACCGCCGAACAGGGAGAAAAGGACCACGATCCCGCCAAGCGCTGGCGTCAGCGCGTCGACGGGCATGAGATACCCGAGGACGAACCCGATCACGACGAACGGGATAAGGCCGACCAGGATCAGGCCGGTCATCTCCAGCCACTGGCTGGCGGTCAGGCGCACGCCAAGCGACGCGCCCGCTAGGTAGAGCAGCACCAACGTCGGCAGCGCAAGCAGGTAAGCGCTGGCTACCTTCGCCGTGAGGTCGGTGCGTGCCCGCAGCGGCGTGATCCGCAGCTGCCGGGTCCAGCCGCCTGCTATGTCCCGCGCGATCCGCGCTCCGGGGCCGACGACGGCGAACATCGATCCGTACACCGCCATCGCCGTCATGAAGTACAGCGGGAAGCTCGTTCCGTTGAAGGTGCCATGCCGCTGTCCGGACGCGACCCCGAAGAACAGGACCAGCGGCAGCGCCAGCGTTACGCCGTAGAAGACGCGGTTGCGCAAGGTGCGGAGCACTTCGTACCGAAAGTGGATCGCGCTGTTCATCGTGCTGCCTCCAGGACATCGGCCGGGGTGTCGCCCAGGTCTGCGGTGAGTTCCATGAACGCCTCCTCGAGGCTGCCGCCGCGGACTTCGATGTCCCGGATGGCCGGGAAGGCGGCAAGCAGGGCGCGAAGGGCTGCGTCGGCATCGGAGCAGGACAGAATGACCGCGTCCCCGTGGCGGTCAGCTGCGAGCACACCGGGCAGCGCGCGGAGTGCTGCCGCGTCGCCCTCAGGGAGCGTTCCCCTGATCGTCCGCGAGGCTGCCCGCGCTTTGATCTCGGTCGCGGAGCCGTCGGCGACGAGTTGTCCCCTGGCGATCAGCACGATCCGGTCGGCGTAGGCATCCGCCTCCTCGAGGTAGTGGGTTGCGAAGACGACGGTCTTGCCCTGCCCGGCAATCTCGCGCATCGACTGCCAGAAGTCGCGGCGACCTTCTACGTCGATGCCCGCGGTGGGCTCGTCGAGCAGGAGCAGGTCGGGGTCGCCGACCAGCGCGGCCGCGAACCGGACCCGCTGGGCCTGGCCGCCGGACAGCTTCGTGGTCCACTGCCCGGCAAAGGCGTCGGCGCCGGTCAGCCTGAGTACGTCATCGACCTCGAGCGGTGCCGGGTAGTACGACGCTGTCAGTGCGATCAGCTCGCGCACCCGGAGATGATCCAGTGGGGCGCCGGTCTGCAGCATGCCGCCGATCCAGCCTGCCTGCACGGCCTCGGCGGGCGGGACGCCGAAGACCGAGACAGTCCCCTGGTCCGGCCGGGTGAGGCCGAGCATCATGTCGATGGTTGTGGTCTTGCCAGCGCCGTTCGGGCCGAGCAGCGCGACGGTCTCGCCCGGGGCTATAGCCAGGTCGAGGGACCGGACTGCCGGGACACCGCCGTAGGACTTGGACAAGTGCTTGAGAACGATCCCGCCTTCGGGACCTGAGTCAGGAATCATGGTTCGAGCGTGGCCCGAGCCAGGCCGCGGCTGTAGTGCCGCGGCTAACAAGTCGACGGTGACAAATGTCAGACGGCGAGGCTCACTCTCAGGATGGCCGCCTGCGCTAGTCGGGAACACGATGACGCGGTGACATACGTGTGCCCCACGCCGTGCGAACCGGACTGCGGCTACCGCCGCGCAAGCCACGGATAGCGGAGGCGGCTGGCCCCGCACTCAGCTCACGACGGCTGGGGGACGATCCTGATGTAGGGCTTGGGCTCGGTCCAGCTGCCGAAGATCTCCTTGGCCTGGTCGTTGGAGACCGAGCCGGCGATCACGACGTCCTCACCCTGCTTCCAGTTCGCTGGCGTGGCGACCTTGTGCTTGGCGGTCAGCTGCAAGGAGTCGATCACGCGCAGGATCTCGTCGAAATTGCGGCCTGTCGTCATCGGGTAGAGCATGATCATCTTGATCTTCTTGTCCGGGCCGATCACGAAGACGCCGCGCACGGTCTGGTTGTCGGCCGCGGTGCGGTCGGCCGGGTCACCGCTGACGTCAGCGCCTAGCATCCCGTAGGCCTTGGAGATGGTGAAGTCGGCGTCACCGATCATCGGGTAGTTCGGAGCGGTGCCCTGAGTCTCCTTGATGTCCGCGGCCCAGGCGGCGTGCTTGTCTACCGGGTCGACTGACAGCGCCATGATCTTCACACCGCGACGGTCGAACTCGGACTTAATGGCGGCCATATAGCCGAGTTCGGTGGTGCAGATCGGCGTGAAGTCTTTCGGGTGCGAGAAGAGCACGGCCCAGGAATCGCCGATCCAGTCGTGGAAGCCGATCGTGCCTTCGGTGGTCGCGGCGATGAAGTCCGGGGCAGTGTCACCGATCGTCAAGCTCATCGTAAGTCTCATTTCTAGAGAAGTCGGGCCGCCGCCTGATGGCGTGCGGTCTGGCTGTCATTGGAGACGGCGCAGATCGTCCCGAGAAGTCCTCGTCAGCACAGTCGCAAGTTATCACTGGGGCTGAGAGGTGCGATTAACCGCAGGCATTCTGATCACCATGTCCGGGCCGCCGGACTCGCCTGGACCGGCCGTTCGACTCAACGGCGGGCTCGACATCGCGGGCTCAGGCGAGCCGCCTGAGCCCGCGCTGAGTTCGCACACGCGGGATCGGTGAGGACGCGAGTGCGGGCATCGTCGACCCAGCGGGGTGTTGTTCAGGCTCAGGCTGGGCCAGAGGCGGAGCGAGCGATAGTGAGGTACCAGGAGCCACCAGCGAGGTTCAGCGCCGCAATTACCAGGAAGAAGGCCGCCCATGAGTAGACGCCGTACGAGAGGCATATGACGCCCGCGGTGGCAGCGACAATGCCACCGGCTACACGTCCGACCCCGAAGAAGCGGAGGTGGCGGTACTCATAAGGGAATATGAAGCGCCGGATGCCGGTGCGCGGAGGAGTCAGCCACCACCCGCGCAGGCCTTTCGGAGCGGTGTTGTCGTTGGGTGCGCTCATGGGGTGCCTCCATGTGACCTTACGGTGTCCGGTCACTCCGGTCATCTATCAAAGTGATATCAGGTTGATATGAGATCTGTCAATGGTGGCAGTGCTAACAGGAGGCTATTGAGGAAGCAGATCGTCCGGGATCGGAACTACTGTGCGAGCCATGACAGCAGCCGATGATCAGATAGCCCCGCTGCCGGAGTGGCAGGATGGCCCGATGAGCGCGCAGTTCGGACCGCACCGGTTCAGTGCCGGCGACGGCGGTAGCACCGAGCTCCGGGCAGCTCGCTTCGACGTCGCCGACCTGCGCGGAGCCCGCTTCACCGATTGTGACCTGACCGGCGTCACGATCCGGGACGGCTGGCTCGTCAACGTCAGCATCTCCGGGTACCTCAGCAACGTCACCGTCAACGGCGTCGACGTGGCCGGCTTCGTCAGCGCCGAACTGGACCGGTGGCACCCGGAGCGGGTGCAGTTCCGCGAGGTGCAGGACGCTGACGGCTTCCGCGCGATGTGGGACACCATCGAGCGACTTTGGGCGGACGCGACCGGGCGAGCCGGGCAGCTGCCCGTAGCGGCGCTGAGCGAGCAGGTGAGCGACGAGTGGTCGTTCGCGCAGACGATGCGCCACCTGGTGTTCATCACCGACGCCTGGGCGAGCCGCACGGTGCTAGACGAGCCGATGCCCTACCACCCGCTTGGCCTGCCGCAGAGCTGGTACCCGGATTCCGCCGCGGCTGCGCTGGGGATCGACCTGACCGCGCAGCCCGGCTACGCCGAGATCCTGGCCGCCCGCGCGGATCGGATGGCCGTGATGCGGCGCATCCTGGCCGGGCTGACCAATGCCGACCTCGGGCGAGGATGTCAGCGCTCGCCGGCTCCCGGCTATCCGGACGATGAGCGCGCCGTGGCCGAGTGCATCGGCGTGGTGATGGACGAGGAGATCGAGCATTACCGGTTCGCGGTCCGCGATCTGGCGGTGCTGGAAGGACGGTAAGGTCCATCGAGCGCCCGGCTGAGGCCCTGCCGTCAGGAGCGGAACGCGGCATAGATGATCGCCGTGAGGCGGTCGATCATTTCGTCCCTGGGCAGCCGGACCTCGGCGCTCATCAGGTAGTTGATCCGCTCGAGCATCATCAGGCAGGCGACGGCGGTCAGCTCAGCATGCTGGGCCGGGGGGTGCTCGTCCGGAGAGCCAGCGTGCGCGGCTGTCATCCCCTGGGTCATCACCTCAGACAGCCGGAAGAAGAGCTGGAGACCGTCGCTGAACACGCTCTCGCCGACGATCTCGGCCTGGCTGAGGATCCTGATCACGGTCGCGTGCGCCGCGTAGGTGTCGCAGAAGCTCTGCACCCACCGCCGCAGCGCGGCACGCCCGGCCTCGTTGGCAGTCACGACGGGGAACTCGTCGGTGATGTCTGCCATGTCGACGAGGGCGTCGCGCAGCAGCGTCCGGAACAGGTCGTCCTTGTTGGCGAAATACAGATAGAACGTGCCGTGCGACGTCTTAGCCCGCCGGACGATGTCTTCGACTCTGGCGGCCTGGAAGCCAGCCTCTTCGAACTCGACCAGCCCTGCCTCGAGCAGCCGGCGGACCGTGTCCTTGCCGTGGGCGCCGAGCTCACGCTGCAGCGCGGGTACGCCGCCATCCAGCGACGGCCGCAGCGACTGCGGTGCGTCGGCGACACGTCCGTCAACCTGGCCGGCGGTCGTCGGCTCTGCGGCGTCTGCGGCCGAGCCATTCCTGAGGTTCGCCGGAGTCGCCGTCATGCCAGCCTGAACTGCTGTGGAGCCAGCTTGATTCCCGGTTGGGAGGTGCTGTGCCGCCCCCGGCTGAGAGTTGCCGCGACGTGCGGGAAGCGGCCGGCCACCGCGCTGGATGCCCGTCGGTGCCGTAGCTGGTCTGCCTAGCGGGCCCAGGCTGGGTTCCCGGCTCATGGTCGGAGACTAGACCCTGGACGGGCTCCCGGGCCATGCTGGGGTGGCTGCTGTAACAACAGGTTCACATCAGATGCGCAAAGTTCGCATTAGCGAAATAAACTCCTTAGCGTCATAAGTAGTGCGTCTCCGAATATACGTCGCGAGCTGGTACTGCTTCGCAGGTCAGCGGGGATGTGGCCCGGCGCTAGCCGCCCGAAAACTGACGCGGACATCAGGTGACGGCGGCGTCATTGTTTGCATCAGATTGGCGAGGCATGCGCAAATAGAGATCATGACTCGCGACCGGGCCGTTACGAAGGCGGCGCCAGGGCCGACTGCTGTGCGCGGACGGCCGCCGCCAGCGCCTGGTCAGGCATCCGCCAGAGGCGGCCCGGACCAGGCCTGGCCGCCAGGCGCCGATCAGGCCGCGGTCGCCGCACAGGCCGCGGCGGAGAACTTCCCGGTGGCCCTTCGGCTGCTGCCGCGCCGGTACCGCGGGCATCTGATGGCGGTCTATAAGTTCGCCAGGACGGTGGACGACATCGGTGACGAAGCGCCGCCGGATCAGCGCCTCCAGCTGCTCGACGACCTCGATGAGGATCTCAGCCGCCTGTACGCGGCCCGGCAGGAAAGCCCGCAGCCGGGCAGCCAGCCCCGGCATCCGGCCGTGCGCGGGCTGGCCCAGGTGGTGACTGACTGCGACATCCCGGTGCAGCCGTTTCGGGACCTCATCGCGGCCAACCGTCAGGATCAGGTCGTGACCCGGTACGAGACGTTCGATGAGCTCCTTGGCTATTGCGCCCTGTCAGCCAACCCCGTCGGCAGGATCGTCTTGCAGGTGTTCGGCGCCAGCACGCACGGCCGGGCCGAGCTGTCGGACGCAGTCTGCAGCGGGCTTCAGATCGTCGAGCACCTCCAGGACGTCGCCGAGGATCTGCGGGCCGGCCGCGTCTACCTGCCGGCAGCTGACATGCGCAGCCACGGCTGTACCGAGCAGGATCTGACCGGGCGGATGGCCACACCGCAACTGCGCCGTCTGATCGCGGCTGAGGCTGACCGCGCGGCCGAGCTGATTGATTCCGGTGCCCCGCTGGTCGGCCAGTTGCACGGCGCTGCGCGCGTGGCCGTCGCTGGATATGTCGCTGGGGGGCGCGCAGCCCTCGCTGCGGTCGCCAAGGCCAGCTTCGACGTGCTCGCCGCCACGCCGAAGCCAGCAAAGACCCGTACCATCCGCGAGCTTGCCGCCACGCTGGTGCGGGGACGGTGAGCCAGTGACCGACGAGGCGATGACCGTGAATGCTGCTGCCGCAGCCGATGTCGCCGCCGCCTACCGGCAGTGCGAGACCATTACGCGGCAGGAGGCTAAGAACTTCGCGTACGGCATTGCGCTGCTGCCAGGTGACAAGCGGCGGGCGCTGTCGGCGGTCTACGCGTTTGCCCGGCGCATTGACGACATCGGCGATGGAACGCTCCCCGTTCCCGACAAGATCGCGGCCCTGACCGCAGCCCGCGGGTCGCTCGCCGGCCTGGCCGCCGGCAATGCGGCCGACGCGGCCGCCACCGGCGACCTCGTGCTCGTGGCGCTACGCGACGCGGCCGACCGCTTCGAGCTTCCGCTCGCGGCATTCGGCGAGCTCATCGACGGCTGCGAGGCTGATGTGCGCGGCGTCAGCTACGCCTCCTTCGAAGAGCTCGAGCATTACTGCCGCTGCGTGGCCGGCTCGATCGGACGGCTGTCCCTCGGCATCTTCGGCAGCACAGATCCCGAGGTGGCGCCGCACCTGGCAGATGAGCTGGGCGTCGCGCTTCAGCTGACGAATATCCTGCGTGACATTCGCGAGGACCTCGGGAACGGCCGGGTGTATCTGCCGGCCGACGACCTGGCCCGGTTCGGCTGCGCGCTCATCCCGCCCGATCCCGATGGCGCAGGAGGCGACGGAAAGATCGACGGCCCGATGGCCGACCTCGTCCGCTTCGAGGCCGACCGGGCCCGGCAGTGGTACGCGACCGGCATGGAGCTGATGCCCTTGCTGGATCGCCGCAGCGCTGCGTGCACCGGAGCCATGGCCGGGATCTATCGGAAGCTGCTCGAGCACATCTCCGCCAGCCCGCAGACGGCCCTGGCGAGCCGGATGTCGCTGTCCGGGCGGGAGAAGGCAATGATCGCGGCGGCGGCCCTGGCGGGGCTCGGCCGCGTCGGGAAGGCCCGGCGTGCGGCCGGAGGGCGGGCATGAGCCGGGACCTGACAGGACGCCGGGCTGTCGTGATCGGCGGCGGGCTGGCCGGCATCACCGCAGCCATCGACCTGCGGGACGCAGGCGTTGCCGTGACGCTGCTGGAGTCCCGCCCGCGCCTGGGCGGCGCCGCGACCTCCTACGCCCGCGCTGGCATGATGATCGACAATGGCCAGCACGTCTTCCTCCGCTGCTGTGACCATTACCAGGGCCTGCTGGCCCGACTCGGCGTGACTGACTCGGTCTCGATCCAGGAGCGTTTTGACGTCACGGTGCTCTCGCCTGCCGGGTCGGCCAGGCTCCGCCGCGATGCCCTGCCGAGCCCGCTGCACCTGGCCAGGGCGCTGCTCAGGTACCCGCTGCTGTCGCTCGCTGACCGCGCCCGGGTTGGCCGCGCGGCGCTGGCCTTCCGGTTCGCCGATCCGGCTAGCCCGGACCTGGACGAGCAGCGCCTGGGCAGCTGGCTCGCCGCGCGGGGTCAGGGCGAGAGGGCCAGGCGGCGCCTGTGGGACCTTTTCATCATCTCGTCCCTCAACATCGACGGCGACGAGGCGAGCGCGGGGCTGGCGGCGACCGTGATCAAGACGGCTCTGCTCGGTGCCCGCGACGCTGCCGACATCGGCATGGCTAAGGTGCCGCTGGGCCGTCTGCATGCCGATGCCACCGCCGCGCTGCTCGGACGGCTAGGCGCGCAGGTGCGGCTTGGGGCCAGGGCCGCAAGCATCGAGCGGCTGGCCGAGGGCAGCTTCGGGGTGGGCCTGAGCCGCGGCGAGGAAGGCCAGGAAGCCGAAAATGACGGCCAGCCGGTCGTCGCCGACGGTGTCGTGCTCGCCGTGCCGGCTGATCAGGCTGCCCGGCTGGCCGGACCCGCCGGCGTCGCGCAGTCCGCCGCCTGGGCAGGCCTCGGCCACTCGCCCATACTGAACGTCCACATCATCTACGACCGGCGGGTCACCGATCTTCCGTTCGCCGCTGCGGTGGACTCGCCGGTCCAGTGGGTATTCGACAAGACCAGGCAGGCCGGCGTGCCAGCAGGCCAGTACCTCGCCGTGTCGATCTCGGCCGCTGCCGACGTCATCGACGCGCCGACAGCCGAGCTCAGGCAGCTTTTCGTGCCTGCGCTCGAGCAGCTGTTCCCGGCTGCGGTAGGGGCGGAGATCCGCGACTTTTTCGTGACTAGGGAACGTCGTGCGACGTTCCGGCAGGCGCCAGGTTCTGGCGCACTGCGACCCGGTGCCGCAACCTCGGTGCCGGGACTTGCGCTAGCCGGTGCGTGGACGAGCACCGGCTGGCCGGACACCATGGAGGGTGCCGTGCGAAGCGGACATGCAGCCGCGCAGCAGCTCATCCGCGAGCTTGCCACGCTGCCGTCGGCCGACCGAGCTGCCAAGCTCGATGACGCCTGGTCCGGTGCATCATGACCGTCGTGATGCCGGCCGGCGTGCAGACGGCTCGCGACCTCGTCGGGCCCGCGATCGCCGAGGCCGTCGCCAGGCTGAGCCCGGCCGTGCGCACCGTCGCGTCCTACCATCTGGGCCTCGCCGATGCGACCGGCCAGCCGATTGCGGCCGGCGGCACCGGCAAGGCGCTGCGCCCGGCGCTTGCCCTGCTATCGGCACGCGCGGCCGGTGCCGCTCCCGATCGCGCGGTGGTGCCGGCTGCGGCAGTGGAGCTGGTGCATAACTTCTCCCTCCTGCACGACGACATCATGGATGGCGACACCGAGCGGCGGCACCAGCCGACGGCCTGGACCGTGTTCGGCGTCGGCGCCGCGATCCTGGCCGGCGACGCGCTGCTGGCGTTGTCGCAGGACATCCTGATGGAAACGCCGCCCTACGGCGTCTGGGCGGCGCGGTGCCTATCGGCCGCCGTGCTGCGCCTGATCGCGGGCCAGGGCTCCGACCTGGAGTTCGAGCGCCGCGACGACGTGCGGGCGGACGAGTGCCTCGAGATGGCGGGCGACAAGACGGCTGCCCTCATGGCCTGCGCTTGCAGCATTGGCGTTATCTACGTGGGCGGCCCGGCGAGCCTGGCCATGAGCCTCAGCGGGTTCGGCGCACACGCTGGCCTGTCATTCCAGCTTGTCGACGACCTGCTCGGCATCTGGGGGGCGCCGGAGGTCACCGGCAAGCCTGTCGGGTCCGACCTGCGGGCCAGGAAGAAGTCAGTCCCCGTCGTGACCGCGCTGACTAGCGACACCGCCGCGGGACGTGAGCTGGCGGTGCTGCTCGGCAAGCCCGATCCGCTAACCGACAACGAGGTCCTGCACGCGACCGAGCTGGTCGAGGCCGCGGGCGCCAAGGCACGCATCGAGGCGATGGCCGACGCGGAGCTGGCCTCGGCCCTGGCCTGCCTCACCGCCGCCGACATGCCAGAGGACGTGCGGGCCGAGTTCGCGGCCATCGCTGAGTTCATCACGGCGCGGCAATGGTGACAGACCACATCGGCATGATGAGCGGCGACACCTCCTCGGTGCCGCTGCCTGACCTTGACCGGCCCGCGCTTCACCTGTCCGGGCCTGGCCCGGGCGAGTCGGCGGCGCTCGGCGGGCCGGGGGGACTGGCCGGGCTCCCGGCGGCCCGGCGGGCGCTGGACCGGGCAGTCAGTCACCTGACGGCGCTCCAGCACCCTGACGGCTGGTGGCAGGGCGAGCTGGAGACCAACGTCACCATGGACGCCGAGGACTTGCTGCTGCGCCAGTTCCTTGGCATCCGCAGGGCCGATGAGACCGAGGCCGCGGCCCGCTGGATCAGGTTCGCGCAGCGCGCTGACGGCACGTGGGCCAACTTCAGCGGCGGCGACGGCAACCTCTCCACGACCGTGGAGGCCTACGTCGCACTCCGGCTGGCAGGCGATCAGCCAGACGCCCCCCATATGGCACGGGCGGCCAGCTGGATCAGGGACCAGGGCGGCATCGCGGCGACGAGGGTATTCACGCGCATCTGGCTCGCACTGTTCGGCGAGTGGCCCTGGGACAAGCTCCCGGTCATGCCTCCAGAGCTCATCTACCTGCCCCGATGGTTCCCGCTCAATGTGTACGACTGGGCCTGCTGGGCACGCCAGACCATTGTGCCGCTCACCGTCGTCAGCTCGATCCGGCCGGTACGGTCATTGCCGTTCAGCCTGGACGAATTGCACATATCCGCAGGTCAGCGTGCACCGGGGCGCCCGGCCAAGGGCGGGGCGGGCACTGCTTCCTGGCGTGCGGCGGACCCCTGGGGCGCGGTGTTCCGGGGCCTGGACCGGGCACTGCATCGCTACGAGCGGCACGCTGGTCAGCTGCGCCCGGCCACTGCGGTCCGGACAGCGGCCTACCGCCGCTGCGCCGACTGGATCATCGCCCGGCAGGAGCGCGACGGATGCTGGGGCGGTATCCAGCCACCGTGGGTCTATTCCCTGATGGCTTTGCACCTGCTCGGCTACGGGCTCGACCATCCGGTCATCCAGCGCGGCCTTGAGGGCCTGGACCGGTTCACGATCTGGGAAGACGGCCCGGACGGCAAGATGCGCCGCCTCGAGGCATGCCAGTCGCCGGTGTGGGACAGCGTCCTGGCCATGATCGCGCTGGCCGACGCCGGCCTGCCAGCCGACCACGAGGCGCTCCAGTCGGCCGCCCGCTGGGTACTGGCCGAGGAGATCCGCGGGCCAGGGGACTGGCAAGTGCAGCGCCCCGGCCTGGCCCCGTCCGGGTGGGCATTCGAATTCGACAACGACGGATATCCCGACGTTGATGACACAGCGGAGGTTGTGCTGGCCCTCGGCCGGGTGGAACAGCCAGATGACGCGATGGCGGGGGAGGCCGGGGCCGCCGTGGCCCGGGCGCTGACCTGGCTCACCGGCATGCAGTCGCGCGATGGCGGCTGGGGTGCCTTTGACGCCGACAACACCTCCCGGCTGGTGACCAAGCTTCCGTTCTGCGACTTCGGCGAGGTGGTCGATCCGCCATCCGCAGACGTGACAGCGCATACGGTCGAGGCGCTGGCGGCTGCGGGCCTTGGCGCCGGCCGGGCCGCGAGGCGGGGGGTTGCCTGGCTGCTGCGGGCCCAGGAGTCCGACGGGTCGTGGTTCGGTCGCTGGGGCGCCAACTACGTCTACGGCACCGGTGCTGTCGTTCCGGCCCTCATCGCCGCTGGCGTGCTGCCGGGCAAGCCCTGCATCAGGCGTGCTGTCCGCTGGCTGGTCGCGCACCAGAATCCGGACGGCGGCTGGGGCGAGGACATGCGGTCGTACTCCGATGCTGCCTGGGCAGGCCGCGGCGAGTCCACTGCCTCGCAGACGGCGTGGGCGCTGCTAGCCCTGGTCGCGGCCGGCGGCGAGGACGCGATGGCCAGCGCCGAGCGCGGCGTCGCCTGGCTGGCCGCAACGCAGCGGCCGGACGGCACCTGGGACGAGCCGCAGTTCACCGGCACCGGATTCCCCGGCGATTTTTACATCAACTACCACCTCTACCGGCTGGTCTTCCCGGTCAGCGCGCTTGGCCGCTACCTAGGGGGTGCGCATTGAGCAAGCTGACGGTCTGCGCGCCGCTCGGCGTGGAGGCCCGTGCGCTTCGCCGTGGCCTGGCCGCTAGCCAGGAAGAAGTTGAGGTGATCAGGACGGGCTACGGTCCGGTCCGCGCCGCCGCCGCGGCCGCGAGGATTGCCGCATCCGCGCCTGACATGCTGGCTGTCGGCGGAGTCGCCGGCGGCCTGACCACCGATCAGCACGTCGGCGACCTGGTCGTCGCGTCAGAAGTGCGGGACGGCACCAGGGCAGTCCGTTGTCCCTCGGCGCCGCTGCTGGCGGGCGAGCTCCGGCGGGCCGGGTTGGCCACCCGGACAGGACCCATCGTCACGGTGGACCACCTGCTCCGCGAGGGCGAGCATGCTCAGCTCGCCGCGAGCGGCGCCATCGCCGTCGACATGGAGTCCGCGCCGCTGCTCGCCGGCGCCGCGGGCAGCCCCGCGGTCGTGCTCAGGGCCATCTCCGACACTCCGGACCACCCGCTGGTCAGCCCGCACATCGTGGCAGGCGGCCTGGCCGCCCTGCGATCCCTGCGGGCAGCAGCACCGGTGCTCGCGCAGTGGGCTGCCGCCGTCGGCCCGCGGCGCGTGCTGCTCGCGAGCCCCCGATCCTTCTGCGCCGGCGTCGAGCGTGCCATCGAGATCGTCGAGCTGGCGCTGGAGCAGCACGGTGCTCCGGTCTACGTGCGCAAGCAGATCGTGCACAACGCGACGGTCGTAGCTGACCTCGAACGCGCCGGCGCGATCTTCGTGGACGAGCTCAGCGAGGTGCCCGACGGGGCGATGGTGGTGTTCTCGGCGCACGGCGTATCGCCCGAGGTCCGGCAGGAAGCAGCGCAGCGCGGTCTCGACGCGGTGGATGCGACGTGCCCGCTCGTCGCCAAGGTGCACGCCGAGGCGCGCAGATTTGCCGCCGACGGCTACCTGGTCGCGCTGATCGGGCACGCGGGCCACGAGGAAGTGGACGGCACGCTGGGGGAGGCGCCGGACGCCATGGCCCTGGTTGAGACCACCGCCGACGTGGCCGGGTTGCGGCCCGCCGATCCTGGCAAGGTCGCCTACCTGATGCAGACCACGCTGGCAGCCGATGAGGCCAGCGGCATCGTGGACGCCATCACCAGCCGATTCCCGGCCGCGACTGGGCCCGGCAGTGACGACATCTGCTACGCCACCACCAACAGGCAACGCGCAGTGCGGGCCATCGCGGCGCGATCGGACCTGGTCCTGGTGGCCGGCTCGGTCAACTCCTCCAACTCTCAGCGCCTCGTTGAGACCGCCCAGCGCGCCGGGACCACGGCCTACCTGGTCGACGGTCCGCAGGACATCCAGCTGGCCTGGCTGGCCGGCGCCGCGACGGTCGGGATCGCGGCCGGGGCATCGGCACCCCCGGCGATCGTCGGCGAGATCGTGGCGGCTCTGGGCGGCCTTGGCGAGGTTCAGACCGAGGACGTCGTCGTCGCCACCGAGTCCATTCAGTTCGGGCTTCCTAAGGAGCTGCGCAAGCAGACAGCTGACCTGGGCTGACGACAGCCAGGCCGGGTCGCACAGCGTTACCAACAGCAGTACCTGATAACAGCAGTACCTGATAAGTACTGACGAGACAGATGAGAAAGACGGTGCCATCGTGAGCATGCCACTGCGTCAGAGCCTGCGTGTCGGGTCTTACCTGATGCGCCAGAAGCTCAGCCGCAAGGACAAGTTCCCGCTGCTCGTAGAGCTGGAACCGCTATTCGCCTGTAACCTCAAGTGCGCCGGCTGCGGCAAGATCCAGCAGCCTGCGAGCCTGCTGAAGCAGCGGATGCCGGTGGAGCAGGCGCTGGCCGCAATCGAGGAATGCGGCGCGCCGATGGTCTCGATCGCCGGCGGTGAGCCGCTCATGCACCCGCAGATCGAGGTGCTGGTCAACGAGCTGATCAAGCGGAAGAAGTTCGTGTTCCTGTGCACGAACGCGCTGCTCATCCCCAAGAAGCTCGACAAGTTCACGCCGTCGCCTTACTTCGCCTGGGTGGTCCACATCGACGGGCTCAAGGAGCGGCACGACGAGTCGGTCTGTAAGGACGGCGTGTTCGAGGACGCGGTCGCGGCGATCAAGGAGTGCCAGCGGCGCGGCTTCCGGGTCAACACCAACACGACGTTCTTCAACACCGATACCCCGCAGACGATCATCGATGTGCTCAACTTCCTCAACGATGACCTGAAGGTCAACGACATGCAGATCTCGCCGGCCTATGCGTACGAGAAGGCTCCCGACCAGGACCACTTCCTCGGCGTGACCGAGACGCGCGAACTGTTCCGCAAGGCCTTCGGCGACGGGAACCGGAAGCGGTGGCGGCTCAACCACACCCCGCTGTTCCTGGACTTCCTCGAGGGCAAGAAGGAGTACTCCTGCACCGCGTGGGGCATCCCGTCGTACTCGCTCCTTGGCTGGCAGCGCCCGTGCTACCTGATGGCGGACGGCTACACCAAGACGTACAAGGAACTGATCGAGACGACCGACTGGGACGCCTACGGCCGGGGCAAGGATCCGCGCTGCGCCAACTGCATGGCGCACTGCGGCTACGAGCCGTCCGCGGTCCTGGCCACGACGTCGTCCCTGCGCGAGTCCATCCGGGCGATCCGCGGCACCTGACGGGCTGACCAGATGCGTAGCCGGCCTCGGTCTCCTTAGCCGGCGTGGCGCTGCAGGAAGTCCAGAGTGCGCCGGTTGAACTCCTCGGTGATCTCGT
>DATHPF010000050.1:0-27666 GCA_035484155.1 Streptosporangiaceae bacterium | reverse complement strand
ACGGCGACCAAGGCAGCCATCGTCGGCGGCGGCAGCGGGATCATCCGGCCTGGCGCGGCGTCGCTGGCGCACCATGGCTGCCTTTTCCTGGATGAGGCGCCAGAGTTTGACCGGGACGTTCTTGACGCCCTGCGCCAGCCGCTGGAGTCTGGCGAGGTCGTCATCGCGCGGTCGGGGCTGACTGCGCACTTCCCGGCCAGGTTCACCCTGCTGCTGGCGGCGAACCCGTGTCCGTGCGCCAGGACGGCCGCGACCGGCTCGGGCTGCACGTGCACGGCGCTGGCGCGCCGACGGTACCTGGCCCGGCTGTCGGGGCCGCTGCTGGACCGAGTCGACGTCAAGGTCGAGTTGCTGCCGGTGGGGCGGGCCGAGTTGCTCAGCGACCAGCAGCTGGCTGAGCCGAGCGCGGTCGTCGCCGCGCGGGTTCAGGCAGCAAGGTCACGAGCGGCTCGGCGGCTGGCGGGCACGAGGTGGCGGCTGAACGCCGAGGTACCCGGCAGCGTGCTGCGCCGTAGCTTCCGCCCCGCTGCCGGCGCGCTCGCGCCGCTGGAGCGCGCCATGGATCGCGGCCTGGTCAGCGCGCGGGGCGCGGACCGGATCATCCGGATGTCGTGGACGCTGGCCGACTTGGCCGCCGCGGCCCGGCCGCGGCTGGAGGAGATCAGCGCCGCCCTCGGACTGTGGCTCGGCGCGGGACAATGAGCAGTGTCAGGCGGGCTCAGCCACGCCCGCACGCGGATACAGGTCGCTGAGCGCTGCCGACGCCGGAGGCGCGCCCGGGCCGGACCGGGCAGCTGCCAGGCCTCCGGATCCGTGTCCGACGATCTGCTCGTGCTCGGCGGCGAGCCGGGACTCGACCTCTGCCGTTCCTCGGGCGAGGCGGCAGCCAGCGTGCGCCAGTGCAGCGCTTGCTATAGCCAGTGCAGTGCTTGCTATAGCCAGTGCGTGGCCTATTTGCGGCGACCAGGAACGACGCAGGAGATCCAGCCCGACGTGTTCGGCCAACTGTTGTCCATGCGTACTTGGCCGCCCGATTCTTTCCTCCTCGGTGAGCTACTGGCCCGGCCCGGCCACCGTCTTGACTCGGTCTGGCGGCACGATCCGGTCCGGCTTCAACACGCCGAGTATGACGCGAGGCCGCACAAGAGCCCCACCGCGTTACAGCCATTTTCAATGAGCCGGGGCGCCGGCCGAGTATGCGTTGTTTATCGGCGCGTACGCCGAGGCCGATCCCCATGGAGGCAACCAGGGCGGGGACCCGGCGGCAACGCGGTACTTGTGGCATCGCGGCGCTCCAGGCGAAAGCTCCACACCTGCCAGTAAGTGCGCTTTCGACGCGGCTGACCTCCGTCGGGTCGGTCAGGTGTGAAATCCTCCAACATCCTGCACGGCGGCGTGCCGACGTCACGGCTGCGCAGCTTCCGGCTTGCGGCCCCAGGCGAGGAACGACAAGTGTGGGATCACGAGCGTGTGCGGGTCATCGACATGTTCGCGGACGGCCCGGTCAAGTTCGTTAAGCTCTTGCTCGTCGGCCAGCCCGAGCCGAAGGATCACCGGTCGCATGCTTCGCACAAGGTCAGGCCGGATTGTACGGCGCGAGTCGCTAGCCCGGTAGAGGCCAGCCCGCGCCTCGGCCCCGATGTCTTCCAGGCCCGCCTCGCGGTACAGCTCGGTGAGCCGGCGGCCAATGAGCAGATCGGCGCCGTTCCGACTGAAGGCGGCATGAAAGATCTCGCTCATCCGGGTCCAGGCCGGATGGGCCGGGTAGCACAGCCCGTACTCGGCGTCCGGCTCCAGGCTGGCGACCCAGCCGCCCGGCCTGGCCAGCCGCACCATCTCGGCGACTACCTCTGCGGGTTCGGGAACATTGACCAGCAGGGTGCGGGCGTGCACCAGGTCGAACGATCCTGGTGGCAGTCCCGTGTGCCTGGCGTCTGCCTCCATGATCTCGACGTCGGCAAGCCGCCTCGAGGCGGCCAACTGCCTGGCCATGGCGACATGTACCGGGTCAGCGTCGACGCCGACGACGCGGCCGCCAGGCGAAACCCGCCCGGCCAGCAGCTCGATGATGCCGCTTGGCCCGCAGCCGAGATCGCCGGCGACCTGGCCGGGCCTGATGCCAACCCGGTCGAGCAGAGCGGCACTGTCAGGTCGAAGTTCCTCCGACTGGCGCTGCAGCCGCGCGCTTTCCGCCGGGTCGCGACCCAGCGCATAGACGTCGGTCGCGGATGACATCGCCGTCACGGCCGTCGCGGCAGATTCCGGCATCCCGATCAGCTCCTGTGTCCTGCCGCGAAACCCGGCCCGTAGCGGCCGGCGAGTCCCGAGCTCGGTACGGTCAGGAACATCGCCCGCTGCGCCTCGTTGACGCTGCCGATCACTGAGGCGTTACGCAGGCCGGGGATGCTGAGGACTGCCGGGTCTCTCTTTCCAGCAGCTCGTTCCCTGGCCCGAGCCTCCGCCGTATCGTCGCCGACTGCGGGCACACGCGACTGCGCCCGCTGGCTACGCTCGCGGCCCGTTGGCGCGGCGGCAGTCATGACAACCGCGAGCGCACCGCACCGAGGACAGGTACCTGCGCCACCTTCGAAGGAATAGAAGCAATTGCAGAAGCAAGCGACATCAGTCATCACCCGCACTCCTTTGCAGTCGGTCACCTGCCTGGTTCCGGTGTCAGCCAGCCGGTTGCACGGACCATCCGGGCCTGCCGTGCGATCCAGGATGTGAGGGCCGTCGGCTTGCTTGCGGCTGCCCTCGAGGCGCTCGTGGCTGAACCGGTGACATGGTTGCGACGATCCCAGCGGCCGCGCATCTGGCGCGTCAGGGAAATCCCTACTAGTTAGGCCCGGCGGGACGCAGGGCGCCGCGTCCGGCCCGCGCCCGGCTACGGCGGGACTGCGGTGAAGAGGCTCCAGCTCCCGGCTCCGGCAAGGTCAAGGTGGCTGCGGGGGCTGAATGCCAGCGAGGAGCCATAAACAGCGTCTCGCACTGTTTGAGTGACCACCACCTCGCCGGGGCTGGCGTGGGCGAGCACGCGGTCAGCGACTTGCACTGCAATGCCGCGGACTTCGCCGTCAGGGAAGTTGTCGACCTCGCCCGCGTGCACTGATGCGCGTGCCCTAACGTCGGCGTCACTGGCGGCCGCGCAGATGTCGAACGCGCAATGCAGGGCGGCACTTGGCGCGTCGAACATGGCAAGCACGCCCTCGCCAGCGGCTTTTACCAGCCGTCCGCCATAGCTCATGACCGCTGCAGCGGCCGCCTCCTCGCTGTGGGCGACGGAGACGGCATGGTGGTTGTCCCCCGATGCTGCGGTGTCATGCGGGTTGACGAAGCCGACGCACAGAACAGTGCTGAGCGTGCGAACCGGCGCCAGCGAGGAGCCCGCTGAGGGGCGCAACGCGATGCGCCGAGACAGCTCAGTTCGCGTACGGACGCCGAGCTTTCTATATGCGCGCGAGAGGTGCACTTCGATTGTCTTGGGGCTCAGGAACAATCGGGCCGCCGCCTCGCGATTGGTCACCCCTTCGGCCACTACGAGCGCTACTTGGAGTTCCTGGGGGGTCAGCTGGTCACGCGGCGACGGGTCGGGTCTGCGCAGGCGGCCGCCGCTGGCGCGCAGTTCGGTCTGAGCGCGCCGCTCCCACGGCTCGGCGCCGATCGCGTGGAAAGTGCCAAGCGCGCTGCGGAGATGCTCTCGCGCCTCCATCCGCCGACCGGCGCGGCGCAGGCGCTCGCCGTAGATGAGCCGCGTGCGAGCGGCTTCGAAGCCCGAGCGGACCGGCGTCGCCGGTACCTGCTGACATGCCGCGTCCAGCAGCTCAGCCGGCGCGACGAGTATGCGGGCGCGAGACACGGCATGACGTCCCCACGGCGATTGCGCCGCTGTGGCTCGCTGCTCGAGGTCGGCCAATGCCACTTCAGCCGCTGCCGTGTCGCCGAGCCGCACGAGCGCCTCGATCCGGTCCGCGGCATACCGGACAAAGCCGGGATGCCGCAGCGGCTGCAGCAAGTGGTCGGCCTGGTTCAGGGCGCTGAGCGCGGCCCCGTCCTCGCCGGCGCCCAGCTCCAGCAGGCCCAGCGCCGCCTGAGCTTCGGCAGCCGCCCAGCGGTCATTGCCTCCGCAGCTCTGCTCGGCGCGACGGACGTGCTCGCGGCAGCGCTCGTCCAGGCCGAACACGGCTTCGACCGCTGCTACCTGTGCGATGGCCCAGCCCGGCCACGATGCTCTTCCCTCCTGCGCTAGCGCTAGCGCTTCGCCTGCGGTCTTGAGCGCCTGCACCATGCGTCCCTGGCGCAGCTCGATAGTCGCGCGCGTACGCAAGCCGTAACACAGCGCGGGCATGTGCCCCAGTCGCGTCAGCTCCGCGATGCTGTCCGCGAGCGCGGAGTGCGCCTCGTCCAGCTGGTCTGCAGCCGACAGCACCTCGCAGGCATATGCGACCTGCAAACCAGCCGGGCCGGCAGCGGCGGCGATCGCCATACGTGCCGCGTGCAATGCATCTGACACCCGGCAATCGGCCAGCCGCTGCCAGGCGAGCGCGGTGAGCACTTCACGGTCGGCTGCGGCCAGGTCGCCGGACACGAGCTCTTCCGCGCGATCGGCCAGCTTCCGCGCCCCGTTGATGTCCAGCGACGACCAGGCCCAGTCCCATGCAACCGCCAGCATCATCGCGGCCTTTCGCGGGTGGCTCGCGGCGAGCTCGCCGGCACGAGCGACCAGCGGCCCGAACAACGGCTGCGGGCTCGAAGCCGAGGTCGCGACCCACCACCGCGCCACCGTGATATCGCCGGCCAGCTCCGCGTCTTCGGTGAGCGCCTCGCTGCGATCAAGGAGCGCGTCCGCCTGGCGCAGCTGCCCGGCAAGCCAGGCAGCCTCCCCGGCGAGCAGCAGTCGCCTGGCCCGCAGCTCCTGGCCCGGAGTGACGGCCGCGGCCCGCTCAAGCAATCTTGCAGCGCCGGCGCACGCACCGCGGCGACGAGCCGCGAGCCCAGCATCGGCCAGGTCGCCCGAGACATCGTTGTCCGGCTCCGCCCCGGCCGCGACAAGGTGCCAGGCCCGCCGGGCGGGATGCGCTTCCGCGAGCCCGGCGGCCAAGGCGCGGTGCGCGGCGCGGCGCTCCTCGTCGGTCGCCGCGGTGTAGGCAGCCGAGCGCACGAGCGGATGCCGGAACTCAATCCGGTCACGCCGGACGCTGACAAGTCCGATCCGCTCAGCCTGTTCCAGCCCGGCAGCGGACTGCGGCGCGGCGCGGCGTACCGTCTCGACGTCGTCGCTGTCGCTCGCCGCCGCGAGCAGCAGGGCCCGGCGGCCGTCGGCATCCAGCCTCTCGATCCGGGTCAGGAACGCTCGCTCCACGCGGGCGGTAACGGGGAGCTGATCGCCGAGCGGCCGTCGGCCCGCTCGCTGATCGGCGTCCAGGACGCCGGGCAGCTCCAGCAACGCTAGCGGGTTGCCGCCGACCGCTTCGCGCAGCGCCCGAACCACTTCGGGTTCCACGTCATAGCCGGCGCGGCCAATCAGCGTCGTGGCCGCGGCCAGGTCGACACCGCCGAGGTGCAACTGCGGAACGCCGTGCATCTCGAACGCCTCGCTGGAGCGTGCGCCCAGCAGGATCCCGATCGAGTCGTCTTCGATCCGACGGGCCGCGAATCCCAGCGCATTCACCGTCTCCATGTCCAGCCAGTGGGCGTCATCGACGATGATCATCAACGGGTCACGCGATGCCGCCTCCGCCAGCAGCGCCAGCGTGCCTGCATACACCGCCAGGGCGTCGGTCGCACCATCCCCGCCAGCCCCCAGCGCCAGCCGGATCGCCCGCGACTGGCGCACAGGCAGCGACTCGAGGCCCCACAAAACCGGCCTGATGAGCTCATTCAGCCCTGCATAGGGCAGCGCCGCCTCCGCAGCCACACCGAGGATGCTCAGCCGCTTCATCCCTGCCGCCTGCCGGGCGGCGTACTGCAGCAGCGCAGTCTTGCCGATTCCGGGCTCGCCGAGCACAACCAGCGCGCCGCCGGCTCCGCCGCGGACCTCATTCAGGAGCCCGTCGATCCGCGCGCACTCGCTAGAGCGCCCAACCAGCATGTGGCGAACCTACCAATCGGCTCCCGAGTCACCATTCAGTCGGAGGTCGGACCGACGTCCCGCGCTATCGTCTCAACCGAGCACGCGATGACACCACCGCCCGGCCTGCGGCGCGCCACGATTTGCAAGCCCGCGACGCACCGCTGCCGCGGGCTCCAGCGAAGACGACCTATATGCCCCGGCGAATGGCCTGCTATGGACGCGGGCCGGGCCGTAGAGTGCGTCGATCTTGTCGGTGACGGCGAAGTACTCATCGGCGACGGTGCGGCTGGCGATTCTGGCGTAGCGCAGTGTCATGTCGAGGCTGCGGTGTCCTAGCATCGCGGCGATCGCTTCGAGGCTCATCCCGCGGTTGATCGCCTGGGTGGCCAGGGTGTGCCGGAGCTGGTGCGGGTGGATGTGCGTTAGTCCGGCGGCGGCGCCGGCCTTGTTGACCCAGCGGGTGACAGCGTGCCGGTCGGCGGGCCTGCCGTTCTCCCGCGGCAGCAGGAGCGGGCTGGCCGGATCCACGTGCGCGGCGCGGTCGGCGTCGATGAGGGCGACCAGCTGCGGGTGCAGCGGCAGGCACCGGTCCTGGCGCAGCTTGCGGACCCGGACGTGCGCCACGGCCCGGCGCCGATGAGCACGACAGCATCGGCGCGCCGGCGAGGCGCGCCGCGGCTAGCCGAGATCAGCTCAGCGCTGGGTCTCTGGCTGGGCGCGGGCTAGCCAGCGCTGCCTAGCAAAGCTGCGAGCCTCTCCCGCACTCCGCGCTTCCTTTGCCAGAATTGGCGGAGCCCTATTCTGCCTATTAGTCCGGTGATATACCCGTGTAGGGACCGTTATCGGATGGGCCCAGGGGCCGCGTGAGGAGGATCTGAGTGAGAATGCAGATGCGAGGCCGACCCCTGGGATGGCTTGCGGCCGTCTCGGCGGTCGCACTGTTGGCCGCGCCCAGCGCGGCACAGGCCGCCGGGCCGTCTAATAGCGGGCCGCCAGGCCGACTGGCGCTGGTAACCGTCTCTAACCCCCGTCCTGAGCTCGTCAGCGGCGGCGAGGTCCTGGTGCGCGTGGATGTGCCGCAGCACACCTCGCCCGCCAGCGTGCAGGTCATCGCCGACGGTCACGACGTGACCGCCAGCTTCCAGGAGCAGTCCGATGGCAGCTTGCTCGGGCTGATCACGGGCCTCCAGATCGGCCGCAACCGGCTCATCGCTGTATCGCGTGGCCAGTTCGCCTCGCTGGACGTCATTGATCACTCCATCAACGGCCCGGTCTTCTCGGGTAAGCAGCAGCTGCCGTTCTTCTGCGAGACGACGGCCTTCGGTCTGGCGGCTGCGCAGATGCCCGATTGCGCCGCGCCGACTCAGGTCTCGTTCGAGTACATGAACACGTCCGGGGACTTCGAGGCACTGGCGGATCCGACAGTGATGCCGGCGGACCTGGCGATGGCGACCGTGAACGGCAGGAGCGTCCCGTACATCGTGCGGGTGGAGACCGGAACGATCGACCGCGCCGTGTACCAGACGGCGGCGCTCTACGACGGTCAGGCTCCGACCCCGCTGCGGCCCGACACCAGCTGGAACGGCAAACTCATCTATACGTTCGGCGGCGGCTGTGACGCGGGCTTCCACCAGGGCACCAGCACCGGCGGCGTCCTGGACGCCGAGTTCCTGTCGCTGGGCTACGCGGTTGCGTCCTCGACCCTCAACGTGCTGGACAACAACTGTTCCACGATCATCTCGGCCGAGGCCGCGATGATGGTCAAGGAGCACTTCATCGACACCTACGGGCCCGTCCAGTTCACCATCGGCTGGGGCGGTTCGGGCGGCGCGATCCAGCAGTACGAGATCGCCGACTCCTACCCCGGCATCCTGGACGGGATCATTCCGAGCATCTCGTTCCCCGACCCGATCACGACGGGCGCGCCTGTCACCGATTGCCGGCTACTCGACTCGTTCTTCGGCGGACCAGGTTCGACGTTCACGACCGCGGAGAAAACTGCGATCGCCGGCTACAACGACTACACCACCTGTGAGTCATGGGACCTCACCTTTGCCAACCGGGCCACTGCGACCGGTAGCTGCAACGCTGCGATCCCAGTCTCCGTCCAGTGGAACGCGACGACCAACCCGGACGGGGTCATCTGCAATGCCAACGAGCAGATCGTCAATCAGGTGGGAACCAACCCGGCAACGGGCTTCCCGAACAGTGCCCTGGATAACGTCGGGGTTCAATACGGGCTGGCAGCCCTGGATTCCGGGGCGATAACGCCTGCCCAGTTCGCGACGCTCAACGCAGACATCGGCGGCATCGACTTCACCGGCGCCGAGGTGCCGCAGCGTACCGACGCCAGCACACAGGCGCTGCGCGCCGTCTACGCCGACGACCTGACGAACAGCGCCTCACTGGGCCTGCGCACCACTCCGGTCATCGACCAGCGCGATGACCTCGACTTCGCGGGCTTCGGCAACGACATCCACACGACCGACTGGTCGTTTGTGATGCGCGCGCGGCTGCTTGCAGCCAACGGCACCGCCGGCAACCAGGTCATCATCGAGAATCAGCCGACTGCGGCCGAGGTCAACGCGGCCAACACTTACGAGCTGGCTGAGATGGATGCCTGGCTGACGGCGATCAACAACGACCACTCACATCGGAGCGCGCAGCAGAAGGTCCTGGCCGACAAGCCAGCCGGCCTGACCGACGGCTGCTTCCTGTCAGCCACGGCCCAGCCTGTGCAGCAGACGCTGACGGATCCCGCCACGGGCCAGTGTGCGACGCAGTTCCCGGTCGCGTCGAATCCGCGCATGGTGGCAGGTCAGGGTCTCGCCATGACGCAGCTGAAGTGCAGCCTCCAGCCGCTGAACTTCAACAGCTACCCGGTCACCTTCACGGCTGCAGAGCAGCAGGAGCTCCGCGAGGCATTCCCGTCCGGCGTGTGCGATTACAACCGGCCGGGTGTCGGCCAGCAGCGGCCGCTCGGCAGCTGGCTGAGCTACGGCGACAACGCCAACGCAGTAACCGGGCCGTTCCTGCTGCCACCGCCAGTGACCGGCTAGCAGCAGACGCAGTCCGTGCCGCAGGCGGCCATCACGTCGATGGCCGCCTGCGCAGCGCGGGTGCGTCGGTGGCTAGCTCTGGCTTACTTAGCCATCACATACGGCTGTGCTCGGAAATTGAAGCGGGGCGCAACCTTGTTTACGCCATAGAGGTTACCGACGTAGAGCGCGTGCCCTGGGGTCGGAAACTCCGTCGAGCTTGACCCGACACAGATGATCCGGCCGTTGTCTGCGACGGTGCGCGTGCCCTGTTGCAGAGTGAAGAACGTACCTTTGGTGTTGAGTGTGAAGGCGCGGTCGAAGCTGCTCTCCGTGAAGTCAGTTCTCGCTTCTGAGATGGGTTCGCGGCTGCGGCTGACGAAGGGACCCGCCCGCCTCAGAGCCGCATGCCGCCCGATACCTCGATCCGCTGCGCGTTGACCCAGTGGTTCTCGCCGGTGAGCAGAGATGCGACCATGCCGCCAATGTCATCTGGCTGGCCCGCGCGACCCAGGGCAGTCATGCCGGCGATTGCTTCGTTCACAGCGGGGTTGTCTCGCACGACCCCGCCGCTGAAGTCCGTTGCGATCGCCCCTGGGGCGACGGAGTTCACATTGATACCTCGGGGGCCCAGGTCGGTCGCCAGGTAGCGAGTGAACACCTCGATCGCGCCCTTGAGAGACGCATACGCGGTGCTGTTCTGGTTGACGAACCGTACGACTCCGGAGGAGATATTAATGATCTGCCCGCCGTCGTTGATAAGCGGAAGCAGCCTCTGCGTCAGCAGCAGGACGCCCTTGAAGTTGATCGAGTAGAGCCGGTCGAGCTCCTCCTCGGTCAGCTCAGTGAACGGGGTGTGGCTCGAGATGCCGCCGTTGTTGACGAGGTAGTCGAAGCGATGCACTCCGAAATCCGACAGGGCGGATTGCACCTGATCCACGAAGCCGTCGAAGCTGCTGACGTCCCCGGTGTCGAGCTTCAATCCGACAGCTCGGGCGCCGACCGACTTGGCCTCGGCGGCAGTCTTCTCCGCCTCCTCAGCGCTGGAGACGTAGGTGAAAAGGGAGCTCACTCCCCTTTGAGCTAGGTGCAGGACCATGCTGCGACCTAGTCCGCGGCTGCCGCCCGTGATGATCGCAATCTTCGGCGTGTCTGCCATATCACCACCCCGCTCTGCGAGTTCGCGCCGTGCCCGGGCCCCATACCCAACTTCGGCGATTCCCAAATCGCCAGTGTCTCCGGTGGAAACACCCTTATTGTCGTTTTTCTTCTGCCCGCCTTGACCTTTCTCTAGGCAGTGATCTTGACCATGACGGGAACCTGCGACGGCAAAGGCTGGTGCTGCAGAATGACCATCTGTCCACAGCGGGGAAGTCGCGAGCTAGTTGTCCACAGCAGTAGCCGCGCTCGCGCGCGATGCCGTATACCTCCGGAATCGTTATGACCGGAGGTGGTCGCGATGAGTCCCGACGGTGAGCGGCGGGCGCGAGTGGCGCTGAGCTTCCTGGCGCAGCCGGGTGACCCGGTGCTGGGCGCCGCGCTGCGGACCCGGACCGCGAACGGGTTGCTTGCGCTGGTTACCGGGGCGGACGTGGGCGGCGAGGCGATGCTGGCCGGGGAGGTAGAGGATGCGGCACTCGCCCGGGCGCTGCCGAGGTGGCGGGAGCGGCTCAGCGAGATCCCGAGCACCGGCAGGCTGGCTGCCTGGCGGGGCAGCGGGCTGCGAGTGATCCAGCCGGGCGACGCGGAGTGGCCGACGCAGCTTGACGACCTCGGCGACACCCGGCCACTACAGCTCTGGGTGCGCGGAACCGCCGACATCCGGCTGAGCTGCGTCAACTCAGTCTCCATCGTGGGCTCGCGGGCCGCCACGGGCTACGGCAACCACGTGGCCATCGAGATGGCCGCGCACTTAGCCGAGCGTGGGGTGGCGGTGGTGTCAGGCGGAGCGTACGGAATCGACGCCGCTGCGCACCGGGGAGCGCTGGCCGCCAGCGGCGTCACGGTGGCTGTGCTTGCGGGCGGCCTTGAGTTCGGGTATCCCCGTGGCCACGGTGACCTATTCGGGGCGATAGCCGCGGCTGGCGCGCTCGTCAGCGAGTGCCCGCCCGACCGCGGTCCGACCCGGCCGGGGTTCCTTGTCCGCAACCGGATCATCGCGGCGTTGAGTCGCGGGACTGTCGTCGTGGAGGCGGCGCTGCGCAGCGGCGCGCTTAACTCAGCCCGGCACGCGCGGGAACTGTGCCGGCCGGTGATGGCCGTGCCTGGTCCGGTCACATCGGAGCAGTCTGCCGGGTGTCACGAGCTGATCAGGGATTACGGCGCCATGTGCGTCACCTGTGGCAGCGACGTGGCCGAGCACATCGCACTTCCGGGCGCCGGTCCGTCAGATGGTCCGCGCAGGGGGCTGGCGACAGCGCGAGACATGCTCGATCCGGCATCGGTCGCGGTGCTGGAGGAGGTACCAGTCCGGGGCGGCCGTGGCCCAGCCAGTATCGCGGTCCGCGCGGGAGTAGATCTGGATACCGCGCTGCGGTGCCTCGGGGTGCTCGCAGCCGGCGGCTTCGTGGAGCGCTGCGAGCTGGGCTGGCGAGCTGCGAGGCTAGACTGACGGCGCACTCAGAGGTATTCCTGCCCGATTTCGGGCAGGAATCTTGCAAAGTGAGGGAGCCCACGCCCATGATGGGCAGCGTGCCTGGACAGCAGCCGCCTGACGAGCTCGTCGAGCACCTGATCCGCACCTGCCCCCTGAGCCCTGCCGAGGCCGCCCGCGTGGTCGCGGATGTGCTCGGGTACTTCTCGGAGCTGGCGGAGGACTACGTGCGGCGGCGGCATCGGGAGCTCAAGGCCAGAGGGCTCACCAACGACGTGGTTTTCGAGCAGATCGCGGCGGAGATCCCGCAACGGCGCTATGCGCCGCCGGAACTCTCGCTCCGTCAGCTGCGCAGGATCGTCTACGGATGAGCAAGATCGCTAGGGATGAGGAGCAACAAACTTGTGCGGAATCGTCGCCTACATCGGCAGCCGGGACAGCGTCCCGATCTTGCTGGAGGGTCTGGCCAGGCTTGAGTACCGAGGCTATGACTCGGCCGGGATCGCGGTCGTCGGTCGCAGCGGCGACCTGCGGGTCCGCAAAACCAAGGGCCGGGTCGCCGAGCTCGCCGCCGATGTGCCGGCGAGGCTCAAGGGGAGTCCCGGCATCGGACACACCCGATGGGCGACGCACGGCGAGCCCAGCGACGAGAACGCCCATCCGCATGTGTGCGGCCCGATCGCGATTGTCCACAACGGAATCATCGAGAACGCCGAGGAACTGCGGTCCAAGCTGATCGCAGATGGCACGGAGTTCGCATCTCAGACCGACAGCGAGCTGTTCGCCCACCTGATCGCGGCCCAGTCCGCAGCCCTGTCAGACGGCGATGGCCGACCTCGCGACCTGGAAGAGGCGGTGCGGCAGGCACTGAGGTCTGTCGTGGGGACATACGGCCTGGCGGTGCTCGATGCGCGCAGCCCGGACCGGCTGGTGGTCGCGCGTAACGGCAGTCCAGTGCTGCTGGGCATCGGTGACAAGGAGATGTTCGCTGCCTCGGACGTGTCCGCGCTGGTGCGGTACACCCGTCAGGTTGTGCACCTCGATGATGGCGAGATCGCTACCTTGCGCGCCGACGGCTTTCGCACGTCGACGCTAGATGCCAGGCGCACCACCAAGCAGCCTGCTGTCGTGGAGGCCGATGCGGCAAGCTACGACGCTGACGGGCACGCACATTTCATGCACAAGGAGATCCACGAGCAGCCAGGCGTCGTGGAGCGGGTGCTGCGCGGACGACTGGATGACCGGTTCAACACCGCCCACCTCGGCGGGCTGAACCTCGATCCCCGTGAGGCCCGCGGCATCAAGCGTGTCAAGATCCTCGGCTGCGGCTCCGCGTACTACTCAGGAGTGCTCGGTGCGCATCTGATCGAGGAGCTCGCGCGCGTGCCCGCCGACGCCGAGCCGGCGTCGGAATTCCGGTACCGCGGGCCGGTGATCGAGGAAGGCACCCTTTACATCGGCGTAAGCCAGTCCGGCGAGACCTATGACACGCTCGCGGCGGTCCAGGAGGTCAAGCGCAAGGGCGGCCGGGTCCTGGGCGTCGTCAACACTGTGGGCAGCACCATCGGCAGGGAAGTCGACGGCGGGGTTTACCTGCACGCCGGCCCCGAGGTCAGCGTGACGTCGACCAAGACCTTTACCGCTACCGCCACCGTGTTCGCCCTGCTCGCGCTGCACCTGGCCAGGATCCATGACCTGTCTCCGGCTGACGGCAGGCGCATCAGCGCCGGGCTGCGGGAGCTACCGGATCAGATTGCCCAGATCCTGGCGATGGAGGAGGAGATCTCAGGGCTGGCCAAGGAGCTGGCGCAGTATCCCGGCATGTTCTTTGTCGGGCGGGTTCGCGGTTGGCCCGTCGCGCGAGAGGGGGCCCAGAAGCTGAAGGAGGTCTCCTACCTGCACGCCGAGGCCTACCCGGCGAGCGAACTGAAGCACGGGCCGCTCGCGCTGGTAGGCCCAGGGCTGCCGACGGTCGCCATCGTGCCCGATGACGAACTTGTCGACAAGAATCTGGCCACCCTTGGCGAGATCAAGGCGAGGCAGGGCCGGGTGCTGCTGGTCGGGCACTCAGCTCCGGCCGACAGTCGCCTTGCCGATGACGTGCTGGCAGTCCCGAAGAACGAGCCCGAGCTCGATCCGATCCTGCTGTCCGTCCCGCTTCAGCTGCTGGCCTACCACGCGGCAGTCGCCCTCGGGAACGACGTCGACAGGCCGCGCAACCTGGCCAAGAGCGTGACCGTCGAGTAAGCGGAGGCATCGCGGCGCGCCGAGCGCCAGGCCGGGCCGCAAATGTCACACACTGGCCTCATGGAGTCCCGAGCCGGGCAAGCCGCGCGGCCTGGCCTGCCGGAGCCGATGGCAGCGGTGCTGGCGGCGTTCGAGCGCCATCTGGCATCGGAGCGGGGGCTGTCGGCGCACACGGTCCGGGCCTATATCGGTGATCTCATCAGCCTGCTCGGCTACGCGGCGGACGATGGCTGCGAGGTACTCGCCGACATCGACATCGGTGTGCTGCGCGGCTGGCTAGGCAGCCTGCACAGGTCTGGCCAGGCGCGGACCACGATCGCCCGCCGGGCTGCGTCGGCCCGAGCGTTCACGGCCTTCGCGCATCGGCGCGGCTGGCTCGACGCCGATCCGGGCGCCCAGCTTCGCACGCCGAAAGTTCACCGCCACCTGCCAGAGGTCCTCGCACAGGACCAGATGACAGCCGTTTTGACCGGCAAGGCTGCCCGCAAGGCCGGAGGCCGGCGGACGGCAGGCGGCGATGCCCTCAGCGCGGCTCTGGAACTACGCGACGCCGCGATCATGGAATTGCTGTACGCCACCGGCATCAGGGTCAGCGAATTGTGCGGCCTTGATGCCGGTGACCTGGACCTGGCCCGCCGGACCATCCGGGTGCTGGGCAAGCGCAGCAAGGAGCGCGTCGTGCCGGTCGGCATCCCGGCCGTCCGGGCCGTGCTGACCTGGCTCGAGCGCGGACGGCCCGCCGTGATCGACGTGCCAGCCATGGCGAGCCCACCGCGGTCGGGCCCACCGCGGTCGGGCCCACTGCGGCCGAGCCCACCGCGGTCGAGCCCACCGCGGGCGGGCACGGCGCGGTCGGGCACGGCGCGGTCGGGTACGGCGCTCTTCGTCGGTGCGAAAGGCGGCCGGATCGATCCCCGGACGGTTCGCCGCGTGGTCCATGCACGGATCGCGGCCACCAGGTCAGTGCCCGATACCGGGCCCCATGGCTTGCGTCACACCGCTGCCACCCATCTCCTGGAGGGAGGTGCTGACCTGCGGAGCGTTCAGGAGATGCTAGGCCACGCGTCGCTGGCCACGACGCAGATCTACACCCACGTCAGCATCGACCGGCTGATCTCTGTCTATCGCCAGGCCCACCCCCGAGCCTGACGACGGGCGGGTTGACTTGCCCGACATCGGGGCCGGGGCCGGGCATGTAGACTTGAGGTACGGCCTGCCATCTGGTGCGCGTTTGTGTACGCGTACCTGGCGGCCAAATTCGCGCGTCCGCTCGCTGCGCGGCAAACCAAGGCACAGGACCTAAGAAGGTTCCCGTCCACGGTATCCGCGCAGGACGCCTTTCACCGGTCCGCGGGAGCAGTCCAGCGGCGAAGGGCGTACGGGCGCCAGGACCTCAACCGGCGGCGTGCCTGCCTGCGTGGCAGTCCGCCCTGAAAAGGAAGGGGACACCGGCATGGCTCCGGTCGTCACCATGCGCCAGCTGCTGGAGAGCGGCGTTCACTTTGGGCACCAGACGAGGCGCTGGAACCCGAAGATGAAGCGCTTCATCTTCACCGAGCGCAACGGCATTTACATCATCGACCTCCAGCAGTCGCTGGCCTTCATCGACACTGCATACGACTTCATCAAGGAGACCGTCGCGCACGGCGGCTCGGTGCTCTACGTAGGCACCAAGAAGCAGGCCCAGGAGGCCATCGCCGAGCAGGCGCGGCGGGTCGGCATGCCATTTGTGAACCAGCGCTGGCTGGGCGGCATGCTGACCAACTTCGGCACCGTCTACAAGCGGCTTCAGCGGCTCAAAGAGCTCGAAGAGATGGACTTCGACGACGTCGCCGGCTCCAACCTGACGAAGAAGGAGCTGCTCCAGCTTCGCCGCGAGCGGGACAAGCTTGAGCGCTCGCTTGGCGGCATCCGCGATATGTCCAGGGTGCCGAGCGCGTTGTGGATCGTGGACACCAAGAAGGAGCACATCGCCGTCAGCGAGGCGCGCAAGCTGGGCATCCCGGTGATCGCGATCCTGGACACGAACTGCGATCCGGACGAGGTTCAGTACCCGATCCCCGGAAACGACGACGCGATCCGGAGCGTCGCCCTGCTCACCAGGGTGATCGCGGACGCTGTCGCTGACGGCCTGATCGCGAGGGCTGGCGCGGCGACGACCGACGACAAGCCTGTGGCTGACGGCGGCGGGGTCGGCGCTGCCGAACCGCTGGCCGAGTGGGAGCGGGAGCTGCTCGAAGGCAGGGCCGACGCTGCCACCAACGGAGCGGCCGCCAACGGAGTGCACGCCAACGGGGCTGCGCCAGGCGCGCCAGCTGCCGCCGATAGCGCCGTGGCGACCGACAGCGCCGACGCCGCTGACGCCGCCGCGACGGCTGAGGCAAAGGCCGAAGCACTCGCCGAGGTTGCAGCAGATAGCGCGGCCGACGACACCGCCGCCAACGGCAGTGCAGCCAACGGCAGTGCAGCTGACGGCAGTGGAGCTGACGCCAGCGGGACGCCGGATGCTGGGGCCGCTCCGGACCAGTCAGCCTGATCGGCCGACGGACGGCTCCGGGTCGGCAGGCGACGCCCTCGGCGTGCCCGCCGGCCCGCCGGCTGATGGCGACAACGGCCACCGGCCCGACGGACGAGGGCCAGGACGGACGCGGACCACGACGGCCACCGGCCCCGACGGACGAGGGCTACGACGGACGCAGGCCATGACGGCCACCGTTCACGGGCCAGTCGCTCCGGCCGGGCGGCCCGGCCGCTACCAGAACTACGACAACGAAAGATGGGGACATGGCGAACTACACCGCCGCCGATGTGAAGAGGCTGCGCGAGCAGACCGGCGCCGGCATGATGGACTGCAAGAACGCCCTCGTTGAGGCCGAAGGTAACTACGACGCGGCGGTGGAGGCCCTCCGCATCAAGGGAGCCAAGGACGTGACGAAGCGGGCGCAACGGACCGCTGCCCAGGGCCTGGTGACCGCACAGCAGGCCGGAACGGGCGCTGGCGTGCTGCTCGAGCTCAACTGCGAGACCGATTTCGTCGCCAAGACCGACCTGTTCCAGGAGGTCGCCGCCGACGTCGCCGCCGCTGCTCTCGCGGCCGGTGCCACCGACCGGCTGGCGGTCCTCGGCCTGGAGGTTCGGCCGGGGCAGACCGCGCAGGAGCTGATCGAGGAGGCCGGCGCCACGCTCAAGGAGAAGCTGGAGCTCGGCCGGTACGCGCGCTTTGACGGCGGCTACGTGACCAGCTATCTGCACAAGTCCGACCCCGGTCTGCCGCCGACCCTCGGCGTGCTCGTCCAGCTGGACGAGGCTGGCGCCGAGATTGGCCTGGACATCGCTCACCAGGTCGCGGCCATGCGCCCGCAGTACGTGACCCGCGAGCAGGTCCCCGACGACCTGATGGCCAACGAGCGGCGCATCGCCGAGCAGGTCACCAGGGACGAGGGCAAGCCGGAGCAGGCGATCCCGAAGATTGTCGAGGGTCGCCTGAACGCGTTCCTCAAGGACATCGTCCTGGTCGAGCAGGCCTCTGTCCGGGACCAGAAGAGGTCGGTCAAGCAGCTGCTTGCCGAGCACGGGGCCAGCGTGACGGACTTCGCCAGGTTCCAGATCGGTCAGGCGGGTTGACGCTGGCGGAGGGCGGTACCGCGGTGGCAGAAGGCCCGCCGGGCGACCCGGATCAACTGGACTCGCGGAGTCCTGTGCCGAACGGATCCGGACGCCCTAGCTGGCGGCGGGTCGTGCTGAAGGTGTCCGGCGAGGCATTCGCCGGCGACGAGCCGCTCGGTATCTCGCCGGCCGTGGTCATCCACCTTGCGCGGGAGATCACGGCCGCCGCCAGGGAAGGCGTCCAGATCGCCGTCGTGGTCGGCGGGGGCAACATGTTCCGCGGTGCCGCGCTCTCTGAGCGCGGCATCGACCGCTCCCGCGCCGACTACATGGGCATGCTGGGCACAGTTATCAACTGCCTCGCCCTCCAGGACGTCCTGGAGAAGCTGGGCGTGGAGACCCGGGTCCAGACCGCCATCACGATGGGTCAGGTGGCCGAGCCCTACATCCCGCGGCGGGCGATCCGGCACCTGGAGAAGGGCCGGGTCGTGATCTTCGGGGCCGGGCTCGGTGCGCCATTCTTCTCGACCGACACCTGCGCCGCACAGCGAGCACTGGAGATCGGGGCTGAGGCAGTGCTCAAGGGCACCCAGGTAGATGGCGTCTACGACGCCGACCCGCGCAAGAACTCAGGCGCGGTGCTGTTCCATCACCTGGACTACACCGAGGTGCTGCGGCGCGAACTTCGCGTCATGGACGCCACCGCGGTGAGCTTGTGCATGGACAATGACCTGCCGATTGTCGTATTTGATCTGATGGGGGAGGGCAACGTCGTCCAGGCCGTGCGCGGTGACCGGATCGGCACGCTGGTCAGCCGGTCACCACGCTGATGCCGAGGTCGGTAGCAGCGGCGCGGACTCCGGGCGCACCATGGACTTATTCGGAAGCGCCGAGCTGTCGCCCGGCCTGACGCCTACTGGACGCCCTACACACTCAGGAGCCGCAGTGATTGACGACAGTCTCCTCGAAGCCGAGGAGAAGATGGAAAAGGCAGTCGCGGTTGCCAAGGACGACTTCAATGGCATCCGGACGGGCCGGGCTCACCCGTCCATGTTCAACAAGATCACGGCGGAGTACTACGGCACGCTGACGCCAGTGAACCAGCTAGCGTCGTTCCACCTGCCGGAGCCGCGGATGGTGATCGTGCAGCCTTACGACAAGGGCTCGCTGGGGGCCATCGAGAAAGCGATCAGGAACTCCGATCTCGGCGTCAATCCCTCCAACGACGGGTCCATCATCCGGATCGTCTTCCCGGAGCTGTCCGAGGAGCGCCGCAAGGAGTTCATCAAGGTCGCCCGCACCAAGGCCGAGGACAGCCGCGTGTCGATCCGCAACATTCGCCGGCACGCCAAGGACTCCATCGACAAGCTCGTCAAGAACGGCGAGGCCGGCGAGGACGACGGCAGGCGGGCTGAGCGCGAACTGGACGAGCTCACGCATACCTACACCGCCCAGGTGGACGAGCTGCTCAAGCACAAGGAAACAGAGCTTCTCGAGGTCTAGCAGTGCGGCTTGGGAACGATGACCGCCGGTTCGGCGAGCAAGGGTGGGCAGTAGTGCAGCAGGACAGCAGTGCAGCAGGACGCTGACCGGCAGCGCGATGTCCCGCCCGCTCCCGACGCGGGCCAGGCGCCGGCGCCGGCGCCAGAGCCAGGCCCAGCGTCCAAGCCCACCAGGACCGGCCGCAACCTGCCCGCCGCGATCGCGGTCGGCGTCCTGCTCGGCGGCCTTGCGGTACTCACGCTGTTCACGGTCAAGGCCACATTCTTGCTGTACGTCGGCATCATCGTCGCCGCGGCGCTGTGGGAGCTCAGTCACGCGCTGCGATCCCGCGACATTCACGTGCCGCTGATCCCCATCGCGGCCGGCGGGGTCGCGATGGTCACGCTGGCCTACTGGACGCAGGCAACCTGGGCGCTGGGCGCGCTCGGGCTGGCTGGCATTGGCGTGCTGGCCTGGCGGCTTCCCGGCGGCGCGGCGGGCTACGTCCGGGACATCACGGCTGGCATGTTCACGCTGCTGTACCTGCCGCTAGCAGCGGTCTTCGTGGCGCTGATGCTGCATGAGCCGGACGGGTCCCGGCGTGCGCTCATCTTCGTGGTCCTGACCGTCTGCAGCGACACCGGCGGCTACCTGGCCGGAATCCTGATCGGCAAGCACCCCATGGCGCCCGCGATCAGCCCGAAGAAGACCTGGGAAGGCCTGGGCGGTTCGGTCGTGCTGTGCCTCGCGGCTGGCGCGATCATGGTGCCAGACTTGCTGGGCGGCCACCTGTGGCAGGGGCTCCTGCTCGGGCTCGCCGCCGTCGGCGCCGCCACCCTTGGCGACCTGGTCGAGTCCATGATCAAGCGGGATCTCGAAATCAAGGACATGGGCCACTTGCTGCCCGGGCACGGCGGCATCATGGAGCGGCTCGACTCGCTGCTGGTCATGGCGCCGGTTATCTGGCTGCTGCTCGCACTCTTCGTGCCGAATGGGCACGCCACCTAACACCACAATCCAATGGGAACGGGGCCGTCACCCTGGCCCAAGCCTGCCCGCTCGCGGCCGACCGCGGCCCTACGGGCCGTAGACCCAGCTGCGGCGCTGCGATGCCAGCTGAGTGACGAGGCTGGCGGTATTTCGCTCCCTGGCCAGGCGGCGCTCTCGCTCGTTGATGGGGACGATCCAGAGCCAGCGGACCGGCTCGTTGCTGGTGCGGAATCCATCCAGCCTCGGGACTTCGGGGCCGGGCAGCCGGGAGGGGTCGTCGAGCAGAAGGACGGCATCGTTCCCGCCCCCAAGAGGGAACGTCGCCGGCTCGTGGTACCACGGGATGCTGTGCCCGGAGCCCAGCCAGGTCACCTCACGCCATGGGAACTGGGCCAGCCACAGGAAAATGCGGGCAGCCTCCGCGCTCGGGATCGTCGTCGCCAACGCCAGCTCGATCCGGGCCCGGCTGTCTGCTCCCTCGCCGGTCTGCTCGACGACGGGCATCCGCTGAACGCTCATGCCGACCGTGGACAGCACCGTGTACGGCCGCTTCGGCACGGCCGGGCGCTCGGATACGCCCACCGCCGGGGTCTTGCCGCGGCCCACATCCCAGTAGCCGCCACCGGGGCCGAGCCTGCTGAGCAGGTGCCCGAGCAGCGCCTGCTGGAACAGCGCCCACGATCCGGCGCTCGCACGCCATCGCCAGAACTGTGCCGACTGCGCGATCCGCTGCCCGAAGCCTTCCATGGCGTCGTCGAGCGACCAACCGAACGGGGTCTGCCCGATGATGTCGCGGCTGTAACCCGGCATGCCCTTCACCAGGTCCGACCAGCCGGGGATGACCGCCAGCGGCTCGGTGGCTTCCAGGATCGCGACGCCGTCGCCCTCTTCCAGCCAGACCGCGGTCAGCGTCGACGCCTCGAGCGGCGGGCGGCCCGCGGGGTGCTTCGTGTGCTCGGCGGGCATCTCGGGGGCCTCGCCAGTCCGCAGCCGCGTGACGTCAACGGTCTGCGGCGCTGGCCCGTGATTGGCGATCCACGTGGCGGCGATGGCGCCGGCCTTGTCGTGCAGGTACGCCGACGTCGTCGTGCCGTCGTACTCGACGACCACCCGCCTGCTCCCATAGGGGCTGACGCTGTCGAGCAGCACGACAGGCCTGCCGGGTCCGCCGCGCGCGCCGGAGTCGGCAGGCGCGGCGGATATCCTGGAGGCCTGACCGGACCCTCGGCGCAACGTCGGCACATGCGGCAATCTACCGACTTCCCGCAGGTAGTTGGGCAGATGCGTGGAGATTGATCAGTAATTTGAGACGCTGCAGGGACCCAGATTGCAGCACACGACCGGAGGTGAGCGGGCTGTGGCCGAGGCGATCGAGCTGCTGCCGGTCGGTGTAACCCCGCCCGGGCTGCAACAGTCGCGTGGGCGGCGGCCGCGGCCGCCGAGGCACCTGGCCGACCTGGATCCCGACGCCCGGCGGGCTGCGGTGGCTGAGCTCGGTCAGCCCGGCTTCCGCGCCGATCAGCTGTCGCGGCATTATTTCAGCCGGCTGACCGACGACCCGGCGGACATGACCGACCTCCCGGCCGACATCCGCGACTCGCTGGCGGCGGCGATGCTGCCGCCGCTGCTCACCGCGCAGCGCGAGCTGCAATGCGACGGCGGCACGACCCGCAAGACGCTGTGGCGCGCATTCGACGGGGCGTTCGTTGAGTCGGTGCTGATGCGCTATCCGGACCGGGTCACCATGTGCGTCTCATCGCAGGCCGGCTGCGGCATGGCGTGCCCGTTCTGCGCGACCGGCCAGGCGGGGCTGACCAGGAACCTGTCGGCTGCCGAGATCGTGTCCCAGGTGTTCGCCGGGGCCAGGGCGATGGCGGCGGGCGTGGTGCCGGGCGGGGCCGGCCGGGTGTCGAACGTTGTCTTCATGGGCATGGGCGAGCCGCTCGCGAACTACTCGAGCGTGCTGACTGCCGTGCGCGGGATCACTGCGCCGGCACCGGCCGGCCTCGGCATCTCCCAGCGTGCCGTCACTGTCTCGACGGTCGGCCTGGTGCCAGCGATCAGGAAGCTCGCTGCGGAAGGCCTGTCCGTGCGCCTCGCTGTATCGCTGCATGCGCCCGACGACGAGCTGCGCAATGACCTGGTCCCGGTGAATCGGCGCTGGCAGGTGGCCGAGGTCCTGGACGCAGCCTGGGGCTATGCCGCGGCCAGCGGCCGGCGGGTATCGATCGAGTACGCGATGATCCGCGACATCAACGACCAGGCGTGGCGCGCCGACATGCTCGCCCGGCTGCTGACCGGGCGGCTCGCGCACGTGAACCTGATCCCGCTCAACCCCACGCCCGGATCGAAGTGGACGGCATCGGACCCCCGCGTTGCCGCCGAGTTCTTCGACCGGCTGGCCTCGCGCGGCATTCCGGTGACGGTGCGCGACACCCGCGGCGACCAGATCGACGGCGCGTGCGGCCAGCTCGCCGCGGCGACGCCCGCCTGACGCCAGCCTGTACCTGATGCCCGCCCGCCTGACGCCTGCCTGGACCTGACGCCAGCCTGTACCTGATGCCCGCCTGTTCCTGACGCGCGCCTGTGCCTGACGCGCCGCCCAGTCGATCTTCCTGCGCGCCCGCTGCCGGAGTACGTTAGCGGCCATGACGTGGAAACACGAGCTCGGCAAGCGTCGCCGTGCGCTGACGGCCGGCTTGGTGCAGAGCGCCTGGCGGCGGATGCAGCAAGCGGGCACGGTGACGGCCGAGTCCGCAGCCGGGCAGCGCTTCGCGGCGTTCGGGCCTGGCTCGCTGATGGCCTTTCCGACCGGGGCCGTCTATGGCGAGCCCTGGATCGAGGTCGGCGACCAGTGCATGATCGCCGAGCTCGTCACCCTCTGCGCTGGCATGGCGCCCGGTCACGATCTCGGTCCCGATCCTGTGCTGCGGATCGGCGACCGGTGCGTGATCGGGCGCGGCAGCCACATCGTGGCGCACCACTCGATCGAGATCGGCGCCGACGTCTTCACCGGTCCGTACGTCTACATCACTGACCAGAACCACAGCTACGCCGACGTCGACGTGCCGGTGGGCCGGCAGTGGCCGGTCAACAGCAGCGTTCGGATCGGGGCCGGCACGTGGCTCGGCACTGGCGCGGTGATCCTGCCGGGCGCCGTGATCGGCCGGAACGTGGTCGTCGCGGCTGGCGCAGTGGTCCGCGGCAAGGTGCCTGATCACGCGGTCGTCGGCGGGGTCCCGGCGAAGGTGATCAAGGAGTACGTGCCCGGCAGCGGCTGGTCGGCGCCCGGCTATGGGTCCCCGAGCGCCGTGAGCGAGTCGGCCAGCTAGCCCGTTAACCGGGGGACGAACGTCTCGCCGCGCAGAGCCCGGCTCACGAGCTCGGCCGCCCTCGCGGTCGCGACCAGGCGGCGGCCTTCGGCCTGGTACGCCGCCAGTACCGCGGTCAGGCCGCTCGGCGGCAAGTCCTTGCCGAGCTCGGCCCGGGCGCTGCGGTAACCCTGACGGGCGCCCTCCACGCAGGCAGCCAGGTGATGCCGGGCCAGCGTCGCTAGCGCGATCGGATGCCGCATGAGCACCCCGTGCAGGCGGTAATCCGGTGGCACGACGTCGAGCAGCCAGCTCACCGCGGTCTGCTCGAAGCCCGGACTGCCCGGCGGATGCACCCCGTCTGGCCAGCCGGTCGGAACCCAGCCCGTCCGAACGCTGCCCGTCGGAACGCTGCCGGTCGGAACGCTGCCGGTCGGAACACTGCCGGTCGGAACACTGCCAGTCGGAACACTGCCTGTCACGATCACCAGCTTAGGTGGAATCGAACATAGTTTCTAGATGCTTGCACTGCCCGCATCATCAGCGCAGGCAGTCGCCAGCTGGGTTGCCGGGCTTGCCCCTTGACCGGCCGGTGCGCGCGACCCACTAGAATTGCAATCAAGCCGTAATCCCGGCGCTTCCCTCAGTTACCGGAGCCTCTCCGCTATGCCAGCCAGCCCTGCCCGCACTGCGAGTACCGCGCCCTTCAGCGCGGCGAGCAACGTGCCTCCCGGCGCCCTCGCCACCCGCGATGACCTGCGCAACGTCGCCATCGTCGCGCACGTCGACCACGGCAAGACGACGCTGGTCGACGCCATGCTCTGGCAGTCGGGCGCTTTCCGGGTCGGCGCGCAGGTGGCTGACCGCGTCATGGACTCCGGCGACCTGGAGCGGGAGAAGGGCATCACGATCCTGGCCAAAAACACTGCGGTCCAGCACGGCGGGCTGACCATCAACATCATCGACACCCCCGGGCATGCCGACTTCGGCGGCGAAGTCGAGCGCGGGCTCAACATGGTGGATGGCGTCATCCTGCTCGTGGATGCCAGCGAAGGACCGCTGCCGCAGACCAGGTTCGTCCTGCGCAAGACGCTCGAGGCCAGGCTGCCGGTCATCGTGGTGATCAACAAGGTGGACCGGCCGGACGCCAGGATCGCCGAGGTCGTGGATGCCTGCTACGAGCTGTTCCTGGACCTGGATGCGACCGAGGACCAGATCGAGTTCCCGATCGTGTATGCCTCGGCGCGGGCCGGCCGCGCATCGCTGAACCGCCCTGCCGATGGCTCGATGCCTGACTCCGAGGACCTGGAGCCGCTGTTCCAGGTACTGCGGGAGACAGTGCCGGCCCCGACCTACGATCCGGCTGCGCCGCTTCGCGCTCACGTGACCAACCTGGATGCGTCGTCCTACCTCGGCCGGATCGCACTCTGCCGGGTATTCAGTGGTGAGATCAAGAAGGGCCAGCAGGTCGCCTGGTGCCGCCGGGACGGCACGATCCAGCGGGTGAAGATTACCGAGCTGTTCCTGACCGAGGCGCTGGACCGGGTGCCGACGCAGTCCGCCGGGCCTGGCGACATCATCGCCGTCGCGGGTATCGCTGACATCATGATCGGCGAGACGCTGGCCGACGCGGATGACCCACGGCCGCTGCCGCTGATCACCGTAGACGAGCCGGCTATCTCGATGACCATCGGCGTGAACACGTCGCCGCTCGTGGGCCAGTCGAAGGGCTCGAAGGTCACCGCGCGGATGGTGAAGGACCGGCTCGACCGCGAACTCGTGGGCAACGTGTCCATCATCGTGCAGCCGACCGAGCGTCCGGACACCTGGGAAGTGCAGGGGCGAGGCGAACTGGCACTCGCGGTCCTCGTCGAGATCATGAAGCGAGAAGGCTACGAGCTAACGGTCGGCCGGCCGCAGGTGGTCACCCGTGAGGTGGATGGCAGGCTCTATGAGCCGGTCGAGCGCCTCACCGTCGACTGTCCTGAGGACTACCTCGGCACCGTGACCTCCCTGCTGGCTGTGCGCAAGGGCCGGATGGAGAACATGTCCAACCACGGGACCGGCTGGGTCCGGCTGGACTTCACCGTGCCCGCGCGCGGGCTGATCGGCTTCCGCACGCAGTTCCTCACCGAGACCCGAGGCACCGGCATCGCGCACCACGTCTTCGACGGCTTCGAGCCGTGGTTCGGCGATATGCGGGCCAGGCCCACCGGCTCGCTGGTGGCGGACCGGACCGGGACGGCGACGGCGTACGCGATGTTCGCCCTCCAAGAGCGGGGCAGCCTATTCGTCGAGCCGGGCACGGTGGTGTACGAGGGCATGATCGTCGGCGAGAACTCGCGCTCGGACGACATGGACGTCAACATCGCCAAGGAAAAGAAGCTCACCAACATCCGCCAGTCAGCCGGTGAGGAACTGGAGCGGCTGATCCCGCCGCGGTTGCTCAGCCTCGAGCAGGCGCTGGAATTCTGCGCCGACGACGAATGCGTCGAGGTCACGCCGACGGCGGTGCGCATGCGCAAGACGACCCTCGACGCCAAGGAACGGGGCCGTCAGCGCGGACGTCGCGCCACCCAGGCGCCGTAGCCGCCGAGTGGTAGCCACTGGCTGGTAGCCACTGACTGCGGTAGCCCCGGGCCGGATGCCCGCCTGGCTAGGCGCTGGCGCGCAGGTCCGGGTGCAACTCGGCAGCGGCCTCGGCCTGGACAATCAGCTGGCAGATCGCGGCGAGCCGCAGGGACGCCCAGTCGGTCGCATCAGCTGACTCATCCGGCCACCAGTCTGAGCTGACGGCCGCTTCGACGAAGCCGCACGCGTAGTGCAGCAGCAGCGTGATTGGCACCGTCTCCTCGGCCTGGCGCGCGTCGCTCACGAAGGGCACGTCCGGGCACGTCGCGCCGGCGCTGCGGAGCCCGGCGAGCCTGGCGCCCAGGTCGAGTAGATGTCCAGTGCGGCCGCCGCGGTGTGCGGAGCCGCCACGGGTAGCCGCGCCCCGGTACGCGCGGGCCGCGGGCGGCTGCTGACAGGCGGCGAGCTCGGCCCGGACCGCGGCGATGTGCTGATCAAGCTCGGCCACGGCGGCAACCCCGCCGTCGTCAGCGACGCGTTCCAGCGCGGTCTGGCCGACGTGGCCGGCGAGCCGGAGGGCAGCAGCGGACAACGACGCGGAAGGTTCTGCCATATCACCACGATACCTGGCAATACATAACTATCGCGACACGTGGCAGCGCCTAACCGGAACAGGCTGGCCCGCGGACTCTGCCGCGACCTATTGTCAGGACGTGGACTCACGCGAGTACCCGAAACGGCCCGAACGAGCCGTTCCCGCCGGGGCCGGGAGATCGCCCGACGATGCCGGCAACGCCGACATGTTCGAACTGGGCGGTCAGCCACCGCGCTGGCCGTGGGGATCTGTGCGAGGACCGGTAATCAGCATCGCCCTTATGGCACTGGCCGCCGGCCTGCTGCTGGGCTTTGTCGGCGGGTACCGCCAGGCCACCGCGAACGGCAGGCCGACTCGGCCGACGACGTCCGCCACACGAGTATCGCCGTTCGACACAGCGATCGTCGACGCCGGGAACCGCTGCGCCGTTCAGTTAGGGCACACTCTCGAGCTGGGGGTCGAGATCGTGAACCAATCGAACGGCACGGTGGCATTGCGCCAGATCGAACCCGTGCTGCCGATTAGCGGACTCAAGGCGGTCGCCAGCCAGTGGGGAACCTGCGGAGCGCTGACTGGGGTGGGCCCGGGCCAGCCCACGGCCCTCGGTCCTGGCGCGACCGGCTGGCTGACAGTCACCTTCGATGTTATGGTCGCCTGCCCGCAGCCGCTGCCTGTGCAGTTCAGGATCAGCTACATGCAAGCTGGCAGGTTGGAGGTAACTGACCTGAATGGCTTCGCGGATCTCGGCCAGGTCCCGTACAACAACTGCGAAACAACTCCACTCGGCTAACGGTCGATCGCTGCGTGCGGTCGGTAGCGCTCTCGGGGAATTGGTACTAAACCCCACATTGCGGGCAGCTATGGCACACCGCCGAGGCCGGCGGGGTGACCGCAGGCGGACATTTCCCGCTTGACGTGCAGCTGAGCGCCCGGCTTGACCGGCTTTGCGCGCACGTTAGCCGGGAAATGATGACCGGACGCGGAGCAAACCTCACGAATCGGACGCGCTGGGGGGCGGCGTCGGCCCAGCAGTTGCCGGCGTCTGCCCGGCGGTTGCCGTGGCTGGGCCGGGACGTGGCTGAGCCGGGGCGTGGCTGAGCCGGGGCGTGGCTGAGCCGGGGGTGGCTGGGCCGGGGCATGGGACCCAGAACATGGCCCGGCCG
>DATHPF010000049.1:0-6109 GCA_035484155.1 Streptosporangiaceae bacterium | reverse complement strand
CCGTCGAGCAGGTGCGTAGCGAACGAGTGGCGCAGCACGTGCGGCGAGACCTCGGCGAGGCCGGCCCGGACGGCCGCGGCGCGCAGCGTGCCCCAGGCACCCTGCCGCGTCAGCCGGCCGCCCCGAGCGTTGAGGAACAGCGCCGGGCTCGGCTGTCCCCGCCCCGACGCGGTCGCCAGGGCAGGCCGGGCGCGGACAAGGTAGGCGTCCACCGCGTCGCGCGCGAAGCCTCCGACCGGTACCAGCCGCTGCTTGCCGCCCTTGCCGTTGAGCCTGACGACGGCGGCCACCGACGACGACCTTGAGTCCGCCGACAGCTCCAGGTCATCCACATCGAGTCCGATGGCCTCGGAGATCCTGGCGCCAGTGCTGTAGAGGAGTTCTAGCAGGGCTCGGTCGCGCAGCGCCGACTGACCGACCTCGGCCGCATCGAGGAGCCGCTCCACGTCGGTCACCGAGATGGCCTTGGGCAGCCGCCGCGGCGGCGCGGGCGGCCGTACGAGGCGGGCCGGATCCTGTGTCGCCAGGCCCTCGGCTAGGGCAAACGCATGGAGTCCGCGGACCGCGACGACAGCCCGGCCCGCTGAGCTGGCCGCTAGCGGGGCATGGGTCTCGTCGCCCTCCCGCAGTCCGGCGAGAAAGTCAGCGACATCCTGCGTGCTGACGTCCTCGATCTCGGTCCGCCCGGCCGCGGTCAGCGTCGCGGCGTAACGCTCCAGGTCACGCCGGTACGCCTCGAGCGTGTGCTCGGCGAGCCCGCGCTCCACGGCCAGGTGGTCGAGATACCGCCCGATCGCTCGGGCGAAGGTGGTCAGCTGAGCACCTCCGCCAGCGTCACGGCTGGCAGCCCGTGGGCCTCGGCCACCGGCGCACAGGTGATGCTGCCCTCGTGAGTGTTGAGGCCGGGGGCGAACGAGGGATCCCGGCGGAGCGCCTCGCGCCAGCCGTGGTTAGCGATATCCAGTGCGTACGGCAGGGTCACGTTGGTCAGCGCGTAGGTGGAGGTGTGCGGCACCGCGCCGGGCATGTTGGCGACGCAGTAGAAGACCGAGTCATGCACCCGGTACGTCGGGTCAGCGTGCGTGGTGGGGTGGCTGTCCTCGAACGTGCCGCCCTGGTCAATGGAGATGTCGACAAGCACCGAGCCTGACTTCATCCGCGAGACGAGCTCGTTGGAGATCAGCTTCGGCGCCTTGGCGCCCGGCACCAGCACGGCACCGATGACCAGATCGGCGTCGATGCACGCACGCTCGATCTCGTAGGCGTTGGACGCCACAGTCTGGCAGTGCCCCTGGTAGATGGCGTCGGCCTGGCGCAGCCGGGCGATGTTCTTGTCGACCAGCAGCACCTCGGCCTGCATGCCGAGGGCAATGGCCGCGGCGCTCATGCCGGACACTCCGGCCCCCAGCACAACGACCTTCGCGGCGTAGACGCCCGAGACGCCGCCCATCAGCACCCCGCGGCCGCCGCCGTCGCGCTGCAGGTGGTGGGCGCCCACCTGGGGCGCCATCCGTCCGGCGACCTCTGACATGGGGGCCAGCAACGGCAGCGATCCGTCGGGTTGTTGCACGGTCTCGTACGCGATCGACGTGATGCCGGAGTCCAGCAGCGCATCGGTACACGCGCGGCTCGCGGCCAGATGCAGGTAGGTGAACAGCACCTGGTCCTTGCGCATCCGGTGGTACTCCTCGGCGACCGGCTCCTTGACCTTGAGGATCAGGTCCCCGGCCTGCCAGACATCGTCGGCGGTCGGCAGGATCTCAGCCCCGGCCGCGACGAAGTCGGAATCGGGGATCGAGGAGCCGTCGCCCGCACCTTGCTGGAGGTAGACCTTGTGCCCGTTCCGCACCAGTTCGTGTGCCCCAGCTGGCGTGATCGCAACGCGGTACTCGTGATTCTTAACTTCCTTAGGAACGCCGACCTTCATTGGCCTTGTCCTTCCTCGCCTGCAAACTTGCCCGGCCCTGCGCCGGCAAGCCTCTCGTGCCGCTAGTCACAGGGTCTCGGGTGCACCGGCCTGACGCAGCGCCCTGAAACCGTCCGCCCGAGCCGCATACGCGGACAAGATACCCACGATGGCCACGCCGTTGTGCAGGTCCCCTGCCAGGATGGCGCGGACTGCGTCACCTAGCGGGATCCACGCCGTCGTCAGGTAGGCCTCCTCATCCTCTGGAACATACTCGCGTTCCGCAGCTGGAACCACGGTCAGGTCGCGGGCCAGGTACACCCGCAGCCGCTCGGTCGTGATGCCGGGCGAGGACGCGTAGTCGGCGAGGACGTGCCAGGTCGCGGCCCGATAGCCGGCCTCCTCCACCAGCTCCCGGCGGGCGGTGTCGAGCAGCGGCTCGCCCACCACGTCGCGCAGCCCGGCCGGGATCTCCCAGAGCATCGCGCCGACCGGATGCCGGTACTGCCTGATCATCAGTACGCGGTCTTCCTCGTCGAGCGCGAGGATGGCGACTGCACCGGGGTGCTCGACGACTTCCCTGGTCATGAGCTCGCCGTCGGGCAGCTCCACCTGGTCGGTGCGCACAGTGACGATCCGGCCGCGCGCCAGGGTCGATGACTGACGGACCGGCCAGCTGCCTGTCTCGTCCCTGATGTCGGCCACGCTCAGGCGCTCGCGACCGGCCGCCCGGCGCCGGCTGCGATAACTTCGCCGGCTGGCACCGCGCGGCTGCGCTCCAGCGCCGCGGCGACGAGCCCGCTGAACAGCGGATGCGGCCTGGTCGGCCTGGATAGCAGCTCAGGATGCGCCTGGGTGGCGACGAAGTACGGGTGCACGCTGCGCGGCAGCTCCACGAACTCGACCAGGCGGCCATCGGGCGACAGTCCTGAGCAGATCAGTCCTGCTTCTTCGAGCGTGTCCCGGTACGCGTTGTTGACTTCATAGCGGTGGCGATGGCGTTCCTGCACGACGGGCTCGCCGTACAGCTCCCGCACCAGGGTGCCCTCCGCGAGGACGGCCGGGTACAGGCCGAGCCGCATGGTGCCGCCCATGTCCCGCTCCCCCGCGACAACATCTTCCTGTCCGGCCATCGTGGCGATGACCGGGTACTTGGTCTCGGGGTCGAACTCGGCACTGTTGGCGCCGTCCAGGCCGGCCAGGTCGCGGCCGATCTCGATCGCCATGCACTGCAGGCCGAGGCACAAGCCCAGGATCGGGATCCCATGCTCGCGCGCATGCCGCACCGCGCCGATCTTGCCCTCGATGCCGCGGACACCAAAGCCGCCCGGTACAAGGACGCCGTCAACGTCGGCGAGCTGTCGCGCCGCGCCCTCTGGCGTCTGGCAGTCGTCGCTGGTGACCCACCGGATGTTCACGCGCACATCGTGGGCGAATCCGCCGGCCCGCAGCGCCTCGGCCGGCGATAGGTACGCATCGGGCAAGTCCACGTATTTACCAACGAGCGCGATGGTGACAGTCCGGGCCGGCCTGTGCACCCGCCGGAGCAGGTCGTCCCAGTCGCTCCAGTCGACGTCACGGAACGGCAGGCCGAGCCTGCACACCACGTACGCGTCCAGACCCTCAGAATGCAGAACCTTCGGGATGTCGTAGATGGACGGGGCATCGGGGGCGGAGACCACGGCCTCCTCGTCGACGTCGCACATCAGGCTGATCTTGCGCTTCAGCCCATCGCTGATGGGCCGGTCGGACCGGCAGACGATCGCATCCGGCTGGATGCCGATGCTGCGTAGCGCCGCGACCGAGTGCTGCGTCGGCTTAGTTTTCAGCTCCCCCGACGGGCCGATGTAGGGCAGCAGGGAGACATGCAGGAAGAAGCAGCGATCGCGGCCGATCTCGTGCCGGATCTGGCGGATCGCTTCCAGGAACGGCTGCGACTCGATGTCACCGACGGTCCCGCCGACCTCGGTGATGACCACGTCGGTTTCCGGCCCGGCCATCTCCCGGATCCGGGCCTTGATCTCGTTGGTGATGTGCGGGATCACCTGGACGGTGTCGCCGAGGTAGTCGCCGCGCCGCTCCTTAGCGATGACCCGCGAGTAGATCTGCCCAGTGGTGACATTGGCGGACCCCGGCAGCCTGATGTCGAGGAAGCGCTCGTAGTGGCCAACGTCGAGGTCGGTCTCCGTGCCGTCGTCGGTGACGAAAACCTCGCCGTGCTGGAACGGGTTCATAGTGCCGGGATCGACATTCAGATACGGGTCCAGCTTCTGCATGCTCACCCGCAGGCCGCGCAGCTTCAGCAGCCGCCCGATGCTCGAAGCGGTCAGTCCCTTGCCGAGGCTCGACGCGACGCCCCCGGTGACGAAAAGATGCCTAGTTGTAACTGGTCGTGACGCATAACCTGAAATCGCCAATGAGGCTCCCGTGGTCAGATTCGGCGGATATCCCGCTCGCCCACGGGTTCTCAGAATATCAAACGCAGCCTCAAGCACTGTCAAGACACGACAGTCCGGCCCGAGCGGCTGACCGTTTTAGGTGTGGTCTTGCAGTTCGTGACGCCGTAATGCCGCGCGACGACCGGGCTCCTGGCCGACCTGCTGAAGGTCCCCGGCCTGAGGCTCCGCACGATCGCCCTCGCCTGCCTCGCCGAACCGGGCCAGGGCCACGGCACAGACCACGGCGAGGATGAAGCCGAGTATGGCCACGGCCGCCAGGCCGTGGCGCGTCGTATCACCGAGGAACAGCACCCCCACGACCGCGGGCGGCATGGTCTCGGCCAGCACGACACCGGCCGTCGCGGTCGTCACGCTGCCGCCTTCGAGCGCCGTTGCATACAGCAGGAACGAGACAATTCCGGCAGCCGCCAGCGTGTACGCGGCCGGGCTCTTGATGAGCTGAATCGGAGCGAAGCCGGGCAGGATCCGCGCCGAGACGGCGAGCACCGCGTAGCCGAGGCCGGCGATCGCGCCAAGCGCAGGCGTCCGGACCGGATTGGGCAACCGGGCGACCGCGAACCCCACGACGCCGACTGCCACGACTGCCACGATCAGCCCAAGCTCGAATTCCTTGCCGACCTTGGCGGCGCCCTGCGCGCCGGCCGATAGGCCCAGCAGCGCGACACCGATGACGACGCCTGCCACCGCCAGCCACTCGCGCAGGGCCAGGCGAATCTTCATGAGCCACGCAGCGCAGACTGCGGTGACCGCCAGGTTGGACGCCATAATGGCCTGCACGGCGAAAAGCGGCAGTTTGCGCAGCGCCACCAGCTGCGCGACAAAGCCCAGCAGGTCGATCGCGATGCTCCCGAGGAACAGGCCTTGCCTGAGCATCCGCACCAGCAGGCCGGGATCTACGCCCTGGCCTGCCTCTCCCGCAAACTCGACCGTGCGGTGGCTGGCGGCCCGCACGGCTATCGCCTGCATGACAGCAGCAATCCCGTAGCAGACCGCCGACAGCAGAGCGGCCAGCAGGCTCCCGAGCATATTTCGACCCTACGCCAGCAGCCGAACTGAAGGTTCGCTTGACGCCTGCTTAGCGTCAACGCAAGGCCGACGAACAGTCACGCATCGGGATATCGGGACCGGTTCGCCAGCGCGGCCGCCGTGATGCCAGCCGCAAGCGGCAGTGTGCAGGCGTTCGCGGTCCATGCCAGCGTCGCGACGCTGCCTGCGTAAGTCGCTGGCAGCCGGTCAGCGCCTACGGATTGCCCGAGCTCAGCCCTCCCGCGTCGAACTAGGCCGCCAGCTCGACAGGCCGCCCCGAGAAAGTCAGTAACTCCGCGGCCGAAGGGCGAGGGTTGCCTACTGTGGCCCATAGTGGGGCACCGATAGCGAACTGGTGCCCCATGGCCGGATCCGGCACCGCTCAAATGCGCCTGGAACCTGATCGTTCGTCCGGTTTGCGCGACGGAATTGACGGCCGAGGTCCGCGGCGATTGGGCGCGAGGTCGCAAGTGCTGCCCAATGTGGGGCAGCATCTCCAATCTCGCGCCCGATGCCGGTCGGCGGCGGGGCGGGAGATTGCGCGACCGCTACCCATTCGTCCGGTTTGCGGCGCGGCGGATCAGCCGGTCGCGCAGGGGCCGTTCTCTGCGGTCTCGATGCTGGGGTCTCGATGCTGGGGTCTCGACGCTGCCCGGCCTCGACGCTGCCCGGCCTCGACGCTGCCCGGCCTCGACGCTGCCCGGCCTGCGGTCTCGAT
>DATHPF010000048.1:0-51811 GCA_035484155.1 Streptosporangiaceae bacterium | reverse complement strand
ACATCGACCTGACGGCCGGCTTTCTGGTCAGCGAGGGCATCGTGACGACCGCCGCCGACATCGCCTCGATCAGAATCTGCGACGGCCAGCAGTGCGGTCATAACCACGGGGGTCATAACCACGGGGGACATGACCACCAAGACGACGACGACGAAGTGGGCAACATCGCCGATGTCACGCTGCGGCCGGGCCTGACATTCCAGCGCGACCTCCGGCGTAGCTTCCTGACCAGCAGTGCCTGCGGCGTGTGCGGGAAGGCGGCGATCGAAGACCTCCACGTTCCCGGCCGGTTTGATCTTTTCGATGATCAGGTTCTCGTGACCGCGGACGTGCTCGCCGGGCTGCCCGACGCGCTCCGCCACGCGCAGCGTGTCTTCGAGCGGACCGGCGGGCTGCATGCGGCCGGCCTGTTCAGCGCGGCGGGCGAGCTCCTGGTCGTGCGCGAGGACGTGGGCCGGCACAACGCCGTCGACAAGGTCGTCGGCTGGGCCCTGCAGGCCGGCCTGCTGCCGCTCACCGGCCGCATCCTGCTGGTCAGCGGGCGCGCGTCGTTCGAGCTGGTGCAGAAGGCAGTGCTCGCCGGCATCCCGGTGCTAGCCGCGGTGTCGGCTCCGTCGTCTCTGGCCGCGCAGCTCGCCGCCGACGCCGGCCTGACCCTGGTCGGCTTCCTGCGCGGCGGCTCGATGAACGTGTACGCGGGCGTGGAGCGGATCAGCGCCTTACGCTGTGTGCCAGACTGACCACGGATCGTTAGCACGGTGTTGACGGCACGGGGAGGCCAGGCGTGGCACACGCGGTAGTGCACTTCGAGATCAGCGGCCCCGACGCGGGCCAGCTAGCCGACTTCTACGCGAGCCTGTTCGGCTGGACCATGCACCCTGTCCCCGGCGTCGGCTACACGCTGGTGGACACCAGCGGCGGCAGCGGCATCAACGGCGGTATCAGCGCGGCGCCCGAAGGCCCGGCCGCCGTCACGTTCTACATCGAGACCGACGACATGCAAGCGGCGCTCGACAAGATCAACCTGCTCGGCGGCAAGACGGAGACGCCGATCACCGAGCTGGCGGACATGGTGACCTTCGCCCAGTTCTCCGACCTGGACGGACTGCTCATCGGGCTGGTGCTCGGGCCGGCCGACCCCGCCCGGGTGATGGCGCCGTCGCCGGGCGCCGGAGCACCAGTCGACTGGTTCGAGGTGCTCGGGGCCGATACCGATCGCAGTCAGCGCTTCTACGCAGAGATCTTCGGCTGGCAGGCCAGCGCGGCCGGGCCCGGCTACGCGATGGTCGACACGGGCACGAGCCGCGGCATCAAGGGCGGCCTCGGGGTCGTCGCCGAGCAGGGCAGCTGGGCGACGGTGTACGCCAGCGTGCCTGACGTCGAGGCCGTGCTGGCCAGGGCCGTCGAGCTCGGCGGCGCGCGTGAGTACGGCCCGAATCCGGTGGACGACCACATGCAGACCGGAGCACTGCGTGATCCGGCCGGCAACGTGTTCGGCGTGTACCACCACGCCCCGCATTAACTCAGCTCGCCGCCGCCGGATCCAAGAGGCCACGCCGCCGCCGCATGGCCAGGTCGGCCTTGGTGAAGAGCGTGTCGACGACGATGCCGATCACCAGGAGCACGATGATGATCGCGCTGACCGAGGCGAAATCCAGGTTCGACTGGTCTGCGTCGAGCTGCTGGCCGAGTGACACCTGCCCGATGATGGCAATGAACAGCTCGGCGGCCATCAGGCTGCGCCAGGCGAACGCCCAGCCCTGTTTCAGGCCCGCCACGTAGGCCGGCAGCGACGCGGGCAGGATCAGGTTGCGGTACAGCGCAAATCCGTGCAGGCCCATGGTCTTGCCTGCGCGCAGCAGGAGCGGCGGGGTGTAGTCGACGCCGTTGATCAGTCCGTTCGCGATGGACGGAGCGGCGCCGAGGATGACGACGAACAGGATCGCTGAGTTGTTCTCGCCGAACAAGACGATCGCGAACGGGGCCCAGACCACCGAGGGCATGGTCTGCAACGCCGTGATGATCGCCCCGATGGCGGCCCGTACCGGGGGGATGCGCGCCGTCAGCAGGCCGATGACCGAGCCAACGATCAGCGCCACCACGTAGCCGATGACGGCGCTGCGCAGCGTCCAGCCGATGGTGGCCCACAGCATGCCGTGCTGCATCTGCTCCCACAGGTTGGACAACACCGGGCCGGGGCCCTTGAACACGTACTTCTTCCAGCCGGAGAGCGTGACAAGTTCCCAGATGACCAGGACGAGCGCGATAGCAGCCAGCTTCGGCCAGGCAATCGCCCACGCCTTGCGAGCCAGCCGGCCGGGCTCGGGGTTACCCTGACTGGGCCGTAGCTCCAGGTTGTCGAGGCCGCGAAGGGCCTGATCAGATGCCATGCCGCCCCATCTCCTCGCGCAGCCGGTCGGTCAGCCTGGCCGCCACCTCCGACACCTCCGGGGAGTCGATCCGGCGGTGACCGGCCCGCGGCAGCGTGTACTCGTCGATGACCCGGCCGGGCCGGCTGCTCAGCAGGATGACCCGGTCCCCCAGCCGGGCCGCCTCCCGGACGTTGTGGGTCACGAACAGCACCGTCAGCGTCCGCTCGGTGCAGATCCGCTCCAGCTCGTCGTGCAGCAAGTCGCGGGTCATTGCGTCCAGGGCACCGAACGGCTCGTCCATGAGCAGCACGTCAGCGTTCTGGGCCAGCGCACGGGCCAGCGCGACCCGCTGCCGCATGCCGCCGGACAGCTCGTGCGGCCGCTTGTCAGCGAAACCAGCGAGCCGTACGGCGTCGAGCAGCTCGGCGACCTGCGCTCGCCGGCCGGCCCGCGGCACTCCCCGGGCCTGCAATGCCAGCTCCACGTTGCGGCCCGCCGTCAGCCACGGAAACAGCGCGGGTTCCTGGAACATCAGCCCGACCTTGCGGCCGGTGGTATCCACCTGGCCGGAGGTCGGCTGGTCCAGGCCCGCCACCAGGTTCAGCAGCGTGCTCTTGCCGCAGCCGGACGCGCCGATAATGCAGACAAACTCGCCGTCGTGGACGGTGAGCGATACCTGGTCAAGCGCGAGAAGCTCAGCCCGGCCGGTCCGGTACGCCTTGCTGACGTCGGTCAGCCGGACCGCGTCGGCCCGAGACGGGGCTGACGCCCCCGGCCCAACTGCGGCCGGGGGCGTCACCTGCTCGTCACTGACCCTCACGAACTGACCTGCGCTTGTCCAGCTGCCGCCAGCAGCTTGTTTAGCGGGCCGAGATCGTAGATGCCCGACAGGTTCTTCACCGGGTTGAGCAGGCCGACTGACACCGCGTGATTCGCGTCCGTGATCAGCGACGAGGCAATCGGGTCGTTCGTGAAGGTGACCTGCGCGAACGCCGCGGCCAGGATGGGCGACTTGAGGCTCTTGCCGCTCAGTGCCGCCAGTTCGGCGTTGGCCGCGGTCTCGGCGGCTGACTTGCTGTCGGCAATGAAGGAGTTGGCCTCGATCTGCCCCTTGAGCAGGTCGCTGATGACCGTCGGGTTCTTGGCGATGAAACTCTGCGTCGCTACCAGTTCGGTGGTGACGAACTGGCCGTTCGGCCACAGGCTCGCCTCATTGACCAGTGCGTGACCGCCGTCAGCGATCATCTCGGCGTCGTAGGGCGCCGGCTCCCAGCCGCCCGCGATCTGGCCGGACTCGAAGGCGAGCACCGCGTCGGAGTTCGGCGTGATCGGCGTGATCGGCACGTCGCCGCCGCCGGTCGAGGTCGTGGTCAGGCCCTGCTGCTTCAGCCAGTAGCGCATCGACACGTCCTGCGTGTTGCCCAGTGACGGGGACGCCAGCTTCTGGCCCTTGAGCTGGGCGGCCGAGGTGATGCCGGACTTGACCACCAGCTCGGCACCGCCGGACGCCGCCCCCGAGATCACCTTGATGAGGCTGCCGCTCGACTGCTGCCACGCCTTGATCGCCGGGTTCGGCCCCACGTAGGCGGCGTCCAGCTGGCCGGCCAGCAGCGCGGTGGCCTCCTCAGTGCCGGTGCTGAAGGGGTACAGCTTGAGCGTCACGTTCTTGCCGAGGTTCTTGGTGAAGAAGCCCTCCTTCACACCGACCAGCGCCGACGCATGCGTGATGTTCTCCAGGAAGCCGAGCCGCAGCGTGACCTGCGCGGCGGGCTTGCTGCCGCTGTCGCTGCTCGCGCTCGACGACGCGCACCCCGCAGCGAGCAAGGCGATCCCGGCCGCAGTGAGTCCGGCCAGTACTCGTTTCATCGTCCACCTTTTCCGATCATTTAACTCGGGAACCAAGCTGGACGGAAGTCTACAATGCCGAGGGGAAACATGTGAACTACTAACCGACAAGGACATGAACGGGCAACGACAACACGTGCGGACCGCGGCCCAGCAGCTCAGCTGCCTTCGTCGCCGGCGCTTTGCGGGTTGACGCCAAGCACCGACTTGAACCGCTGCAGGCACGTCTGAAGCTGCTCGAGGTTGGCCGGGGAGGCGTTCGTCGTATCGAAGTTCACGCCGTACATCGTGTTGATGGGCGACTGGTTCGCGGGCAGTGCCATCGGCGGGGCGTTCTGAATATGTGAGCAGGCCGACCGGACGTGCAGCGCCGTGGCCATGCTGGTGCCGGTGCTGAACTGAACAGTCATCCACTGCTTGTCCAGCGCCGCGTCCATCTTGGCGCAGCCGCCAAGCGCGCCCGCCAGCACCGCAGCCGCCGCGGCCGGGATCGCGATCCGCGCACTCCAGGACCGTCGTCGTCGTCCTTGCACGGCGACACTCTATGGCCTTGCCCGGCCTGATTCGCTGACGGGGCCGCTGCCGCCGTACGGTGACGTTGACGGCGACGACGGCGACGGCGTCGGCCACGGGTATTGGGAGGCTGCGATGGCTAGTCTGATCGAGGACTACGCGCTGATCGGGGACATGCAGACCGCCGCGCTCGTCGGCCGCGACGGCTCCGTGGACTGGCTATGCCTGCCGAGATTCGACTCCGACGCCTGCTTCGCTGCCCTGCTCGGTGACGAGCACAATGGCAGCTGGCGGATCTGCCCGACGGTCAGCGACGGCCCGGTCACCCGGCGCGGCGAAGTCAGCCGGCACTACCAGGGCGACTCGCTGATCCTGGAGACGACCTGGCAGACGATGAGCGGCACTGTCCGCGTCCTGGACTTCATGCCGCCGCGCGATCACGCCACGCCCGTGCTGGTCCGGATCGTGGAGGGCGTCGAGGGAACGGTCGAGATGGAGTCGATCCTGCGCCTGCGGTTCGGCTACGGCAAGGTCGTGCCCTGGGTGCGCCGGATGGGGAACGACATCAGGGCCATCGCCGGGCCCGACTCGGTCTGCTTCCACAGTTCGGTCCGCAGCGTCGGCCAGAACATGGCGCACCTGGCCACCTTCGACGTGAAGGCGGGCGACCGGGTGCCGTTCGTGCTGGCCTGGAAGGAGTCCCACCTGCCGTCCGATCCGTGCATCGACGCCGACGCGGCGCTGGCGGCGACCCAGGCGTTCTGGTCCAGCTGGTCCGCAGCCTGCACCTACAAGGGCCCGTACCGGGACGCCGTGATGCGGTCGCTGATCACCCTCAAGGCCCTGACCTACGCGCCGACAGGCGGCATCGTGGCCGCACCGACGACGTCGCTGCCGGAAGACATCGGCGGCGTGCGGAACTGGGACTACCGGTATTGCTGGCTGCGGGACGCGACCATCACGCTGGAAGCGCTGCTGCGCACCGGCTACACGGCCGAGGCCGACAGCTGGCGGCAGTGGCTTGGCCGCGCCATCGCCGGCGACGCCAAGGACGTTCAGATCATGTACGGCGTAGCGGGTGAGCGCAGGCTGGCGGAATGGGAGGTCAGCTGGCTGCCCGGGTACGAGCGGTCGGCGCCCGTCCGGATCGGGAACGCGGCCGTCGACCAGCGCCAGCTCGACGTCTACGGGGAGGTCATGGACGCCCTGACGCTCGGCAGGCAGTCGGGACTCGGCTTCGACCAGCACACCTGGAGCCTCCAGCGGCAGCTGCTCGACTTCCTGGAGAAGCACTGGCACGAGCCGGACGAGGGCATCTGGGAGGTCCGGGGCCCTCGGCGCCACTTCGTCCATTCCAAGGTGATGGCCTGGGTCGCGTTCGACCGGGCCATCCACCTGGTGGAGCAGGGCAACCCTGGTCCGCTCGACCGCTGGCGCGCGATGCGGGCCGAGATCCACGCCCAGGTAGTGGATCAGGGCTACGACGCCGCCCGCGGCGTGTTCACGCAGTACTACGGCAGCACGGAACTGGATGCCTCCGTCCTGCTGATCCCCGAGGTCGGGTTCCTGCCGCCCGACGACGCGCGCGTCGTATCGACGGTCCGGACCATCAAGCGGGAGCTCATGCGCGACGGGCTCGTGCTGCGCTATACCCAGCCGGCGGTCGCGGTCAGCGGCTCCGGCAGCGCCGACGTCGATGGCCTGCCTGGCGCCGAGGGCGCCTTCCTTGCCTGCAGCTTCTGGCTGGTCAACGCCCTGCACCTGATCGGCGAGTACGACGAGGCTGTCGCGATCTTCGAGCGCCTGCTGGCGCTGCGCAGCGATCTGGGCCTGCTGAGCGAGGAGTACGACCCGCGCTACGGCCGCCAGGTCGGCAACACGCCGCAGGCCTTCAGCCATGTGCCGCTCATCCAGTCGGCACTCAACCTGGAGGGTCATGCCGGGGATCACTGCCGGCGGACCGGCGGCCGGCGGAGGCACACAGTGGCCGCGGACCCTGCCGCTGCGAGCCCTGCCACCGCGAGCCCTGCCGCCGCGAGCCCTGCCGCCGCGGACCCTGCCGCGCATCCAGGCTGAGGCGCGTCTGGCCTGGTCAGCAGCCGATTGCCGGACCGGGACTGGGCATACCCTGACCAATGCCACACTAATGGGTAGCCATGCCACCTCGCCCGTACATTCTGGTCGTAAACGGCCGTAAGGTCCGCCAGCCGGTGTTCGTCATCGGCGCGCCGCATTCAGGCACGGACCTGCTCGGGCGCGCCATCAAGCAGTCGACCGGCTTCCACCTCACCATCGGCCAGGAAGCCGTCCAGAGCGTGGTGTACGCCTTCGCCCGCAGCCCGTCCATCCAGCGCGGCCGCGGCGATGCCGCTGCGACGGTGCTGCGGGATGCCTTTGCCCAGGCCTGGCAGGTGACCGCACACTGCTGCCTGACCTGCTCGCCGGCGTGCCGGGACGCCGGACAGGTGATCAGCCCGGCCTGCTGCGTCGCCGAGCGCGACATCGTCCGGTACGGCGACGCCAGCCCTGACCTGATGTACTGCGCCGATGCGCTGGTAGACGCCTTCACTGACGCCAGGCTGCTGCAGATCATCAGGGACGGCAGAGACGTGGTCGCGGCGATGCTCGCGGATCCGCTGACCCTCAGCTGGTTCAAGCGGGGCATGGCGAACGTCGAGACCGAGTTCCCGAACCCGTTCTTCGGCATCGAGACCGACCATGACCTGGCGATCTGGCCGGAGCTTTCCGCGGCCGGCAAGTGCGCCATGCGCTGGCGCGGATCTGTCCGCGCGATGGCCAGGCTGCGCGCCGCCATGTCCGCCGATCAGCTGACCACGCTGCGGTATGAGGACGTGCTGCGCCACCCGGCTGCGACGGCGACGGGGGTGTCGGAATTCGTCGGCGACACCGTCGGCCCGATCCGGGTGCGGGCTGGCCGCCGTGACGCAGCGGACGATGCCGAGCCCGGTGCGTGGCGACGCATGCTCACCCCAGCGCAGCTCAGCGACATCGAGTCGGTGGCCGGGCCGGATTTGCGGCGGGTGGGCTACTTAACCTGACCCGGTGCTTAGACAGCCCCAGCCACGGGAGCGGGAGCGGCTGGCGTGACTGCCTCCTGGCGGGCGAACTGCGTCCGGTAGAGGTCGGCGTACAGGCCCTCCGCCGCCAGCAGGTCGGCATGCTGCCCGCGCTCGATGACGCGGCCGCCCTCGATCACCAGGATCTGGTCGGCCTCCCGGATTGTCGACAGCCGGTGCGCGATCACCAGCGAGGTCCGGCCAGCCAGCGCCGTCTTGAGCGCGCGCTGCACGGCGGCCTCGGACTCGGAGTCCAGGTGCGCGGTCGCCTCGTCCAGCACGACCACCGATGGCGCCTTGAGCAGCAGCCGGGCCAAGGCGATCCGCTGCTTCTCGCCGCCCGACAGCCGGTAGCCGCGGTCGCCGACGATCGTGTCCAGGCCGTCGGGCAGCGCCGAGACCAGGTCCCAGATCTGCGCGGCCTGGCACGCCAGGACGAGTTCGTGCTCGGTGGCGGCTGGCCGGGCGTAGAGCAGGTTGGCCCGGATGGTGTCGTGGTACAGGTGCGCGTCCTGGGTGACGACGCCCACCACGTCATGCAGGGACTCCAGCGTGACGTCCCGGATGTCGGCGCCGCCGATCCTGACCGCGCCGTTCGTCGGGTCATACATCCTGGACACCAGGTGCGTAATCGTGGTCTTGCCGGCCCCGGACGGCCCGACCAGCGCCGTCAGCTTGCCCGCCGGAGCGCGGAAGCTCACGTCGGTCAGCGCCTCCAGGCCAGGCCCGGCCCGCTCGGCCACCGGCAGGGCAATCGACTCCAGCGAGGCCAGCGAGACCTCCGACGCGGCCGGGTACCGGAAGCTCACGTGGTCGAATTCGAGGTCCGGGGCTGCCCCCGCCTGCCCAGCACCGGCCGACCCGGCACCTGCCGACCCAGTGCCCGCCAGCCCGGTCCCCGGCAACACCGTCGCACCAGGCCGCTCGGCGATCAGGGGCTCCAGGTCGAGCACCTCAAACACCCGGTCGAAGCTGACCAGCGCCGTCATGACGTTCACCTGCACATTGGACAGCGAGGTGATCGGCCCGTACAGCCGGGTCAGCAGGGTGGCGAGCGCGACCATGGCGCCGAGCTGGAGCGCGCCGTGGATCACCAGCTCACCGCCTAGCCCGTAGACCACCGACGTGGACAGCGTGGCGAGCAGCCCAAGGCCGGTAACCAGGGCGCTGCCCCAGATCGCCGTGAGCACGCCGATGTCACGGACCCGGCCGGCCCGCCCGGAAAACAGGCCGGCTTCCTCAGCGGGCCGCCCGTACAGCTTGGCGAGCATCGCCCCGGCCACGTTGAACCGCTCTGTCATAGTCGAGCCCATCTGGGCGTCCAGCTGCATTGATTCCCTGGTCAGCCGCTGGAGCCTGCGCCCGACGCGACGCGCCGGGTACAGGAAGATCGGGATCATCACCAGGGCGACGACGGTCACCTGCCAGGAGTAGATGAACATGACAGCCAGGACGAGCACGAGCTGAAGCACGCTGGATACCACCGACGACAGGGTGGACGTGAGCGCCTGCTGGGCGCCGATGACGTCGCTGTTGAGCCGACTCACCAGCGAGCCGGTCTGCGCCCTGGTGAAGAACGCAATCGGCTGCCGCTGGACATGCTCGAAGACCTGCGTGCGCAGGTCGTAGATGAGGCCCTCGCCGACCCGTGAGGTGAAGTACCGCTGCACGACGCCGAGGAATCCGTCGAAGATGGCCAGGCCGGCCACGATGCCCGCGACCGTGAGCACCACGCGGCTGTCCTTGGGCAGGATGCCCTTGTCGATGACGACGCCGATCAGGACGGGGTACAGCACCGTGACGACCGCGTCCAGCGCCGCGGCGACCAGGAAGATGGCCAGATCGAGCCGGTACGGCCGGGCATACCCAGCGATCCGCCGGACGGTACCAGGCTTCAGCCGCTGCTTGGTCACCGACGGGTCGCGGCTGAATCCTCGCATGGCGTGCCACTGGTTCTGCATGCTCATGACCGGTGAACCTAGCAGCCGGGCCCGATCATCCCGGCTTAGCTATCGGCGAACCACGCTGACCGCGAAACACCGCGTGAGCTAGCGCTGCCGGGCCCTAAGGAGCCTGGCCTGCGCGGCGCGCTCAGCCGCCGCCTGCTGCTCCAGGGTGTTGAGCGGCGCGGCCTGCAGCAGTGCCTTGGTGGCGCGCGCCGCGGCCGCGTCGGTAGCGAGCAGCGCTTCGACCAGATCGCTCACCGCACCGGTCAGGTCGGCCGCGGGCACTACGAGCTCGGCGAGCCTGAGCTCGGCCGCCTCGCGCGCGTCCACGGTCCTGGCTGTCAGGCACAGCTCGATCGCCCGTGGCAGCCCGACGATGTCGACCAGCGGCTTGGTACCAGTCAGGTCGGGCACCAGCCCAAGAGCCGGCTCCTTCATGCACAGCCTGGCGTCGTCGGCGAGCACGCGCAGGTCGCACGACAGGGCCAGCTGGAAGCCGCCGCCGATCGCGTGGCCCTGAACGGCGGCGATCGACACGAACGCCGGATTGCGCAGCCACAGGTAGCCGGCCTGGAAGCCGGCGATGGAATCGGGGAAGCCGGGGTCGGACGCGCTGGGGTTGCGTTCCTCGCCGGGCACGCCGTCGGCGCTGAACATCCGCAGGTCGATACCAGCGCAGAAGGAGGGCCCGGCCCCGCGGACCACTACCACACGTACGTCGTCCGGGATCGCAGCACCGATCCGGGCAAGGCCGCGCCACATGCTCGGGGTCATCGCGTTGCGGCGCTCGGGCCGCGACAGCGTAACCGTGGCTACGCTGCCGGAAACGCTGAAGTCGAGCCCGGCGTCGGTCAGATTGGCTAGGTCAGCAGACACGAGTCACCATTGTGCCTCATCCCTTGGACTTCGCCTTGCCTCTCGTCGCACCGCCGCGGCCGCGCAGCGAAACGCCGCTCTCGCTCAGGATCCGGTGGATGAATCCATAGGACCGGCCGGTCGATGCCGCCAGGGACCGGATGCTCTCGCCGGCGCCGTACCGCTTCTTCAGATCAGCCGCCAGCTTCGTGCGGTCGGCACCCGTAACTCGGGTGCCTTTCTTGAGAGTCTCGGTCACGCGAACCTCCCGGGTGAGCTGAAGTGACCGCTGCGTTACCGTATCTCGCCATGATCACCTATTAGCTCGTGATCGGCTACCCACACGACCGCAAAAAAGATCAACTAATTTTTGGGCCCGTGCTTTTTCAGCTCCTGCTTGGTCAGGCAAGTGCCACCAGGTCAGCCAGCTCCGCGCTCCAGGCGTCCTCCACCCCGTCGGGCAGCAGCACGACGCGCTCCGGCTGGAGCGCGTCGACAGCACCTTCGTCGTGGGTGACCAGCACGATGGCACCAGCGTAGGTGCGCAGCGCGGACAAGATCTCGGCCCGGCTTGCGGGGTCGAGGTTGTTGGTCGGCTCGTCAAGCAGCAGCACGTTCGCGCCCGACACTACGAGCAGCGCGAGCGCCAGCCTCGTCTTCTCGCCGCCGGACAGCACGCCGACCGGCTTGGCGACGTCATCCCCGGAGAACAGGAATGAGCCGAGGATGCGGCGGTGCTCGCTCTCAGCGAGGTCCGGCGCGGACGTCCGCATGTTCTCCAGGACCGTCCGTGCCTTGTCAAGCGTCTCGTGCTCCTGCGCGTAGTACCCAAGCCGCAGCCCGTGGCCCGGCAGCACCTGGCCGGTGTCGGACTCCTCGACGCCAGCCAGCAGCCGCAGCAGCGTCGTCTTACCGGCGCCGTTCAGGCCGAGCACCACGACGCGCGACCCCCGGTCGACCGCCACGTCCACGTCGGTGAACACCTCGAGCGACCCGTACGACTTCGAGAGCCTGGTCGCGCTGAGCGGCGTCTTGCCACAGTGCGCCGGAACTGGGAATCGCAGCTTGGCCACGCGCTCGGCAGCCCGGTCCGCGCTGACGCCGGCGAGCAGGCGCTCAGCCCGCTTCTGCATGTTCTGCGCTGCCCGGGCCTTCGTCGCCTTCGCGCGCATCTTGTCTGCCTGGGACTGGAGCGCGCCAGCCTGCCGCTCGGCGTTCATCCGCTCCCGGCGCCGGCGCCTCGCATCGGTCTCGCGCTGCTCCAGGTAGGCCTGCCAGCCCAGGTTGTAGATGTCCAGCACGCTGCGGTCGGCATCCAGATGGAAGACCTTGTTGACCACTTCGCCGAGCAGCGCGGTGTCGTGGCTGATCACCACCAGGCCACCGCGGAACGTCCGCAGGTGATCGCGCAGCCAGCTGACCGAGTCCGCATCGAGGTGGTTGGTCGGCTCGTCCAGCAGCAGCGTGTCCGAGCCGCCGAACAGGATCCGGGCCAGCTCGATCCGCCGCCGCTGACCACCCGACAGCGTGCGCAGCGGCTGCTTCAGCGTCTTCTGCGGCAGCCCGAGGCTCGCCGCCAGCGAGGCCGCCTCCGACTCGGCCGCGTACCCGCCGAGCACCGTCAGCCGCTCCTCCAGGTGGCCGTACCGGCGCACGCCAGCGTCACGCCTGGACGGATTCGGGTCTGCCATCGCCAGCTCGGCCTCCCGCAGGCCGACGAGCAGCGCGTCGAGGCCGCGCGCGGACAGGATCCGGTCCAGTCCCAGCGCGTCCAGGTCGCCGACCATGGTGTCCTGCGGCAGGTAGCCGACAGAGCCGCCGACGACGACCTGGCCGGCGGCCGGCTGACCCTCGGCCGCCAGCACCCGGGCCAGGGTGGTCTTGCCAGCGCCATTGCGGCCGACCAGGCCGATCTTGTCACCAGCGGCGACCTGGAAGGTGGCACTTTCCAGCAGCAGGCGCGCGCCAGCGCGTAGTTCAATATCGCGTGCGGAAATCACGGGAAGCTCGCTCCATCACAGACTTGAATCGGACGCCAGGCACAGTTGTCCCCTGATGCGGGGCGCGGTGTCACGACCGGAGCGGTTGCATGACCGCGATTTTATCCGAGCGTCGACCTGTCCGGCGAATCGGTTTCCGCAGGCAGGCCGGCGGTGTCGGTGAGCCGGACCCGCACCGCCCGGAAGAGCCGCGGCGCGCCCTCGAGCACCGCATGCCGCGGGTCGGGCACGGTCAGGAACCTGTCGACGGCGATGTCGAAGTAGGGGCGCAGCCGGGCATCGTCGCGCAGAGCGGCCATCGCGCGCCTGTCTCCGCCCAGCACCAGCGCGTCTAGCTCGCCGCTGACCGGGGCGAAGACGCCGACCGCGCAGTCCGCGGCCGCCTCCAGCGCCTCGCGCGCCTGCTTTTCCCGGCGGCGCGCGAACCGGTGCTGGGACGTGCCGCCCGCGGCGCTGCGGCCGTGCACCAGCCGGCTGCCGACCTTGGACGCCACCAGCCGCGGCGGAGCGCCGCTGAACACGCCGGCCGCGTATCCGCCTAGCCGGACAAGCAGCACCGCGACCGTCCGATCGACCCCGGCGTGGGCAGCAAGATCCGCTGGGCTGCAGCCTGCTGGCGGCAGCGGCGGGAACGGGATATGGCACTCCGCGATGCTGGCGTCGGCCGCGCGGACAGTCACGATCTCCCGCCGGTCGTCGACGGTCGCGACGGTCGCGCCGTGCCGCACCGCGAACGACTGCAGCCAGCCCTCGATGCGCTCCGGGCTGATGTCAAGCCAGCGCTGATCGGCACGTCGGCCGTTTTCCATTACTCACCGCCCCGAAGCGCTTACTATCCGTCAAGTGACTATCAGCATCCCTGCGCAGAGCAACCCTATGGAACACCACACTGTCGAGAAGGCTATGGCGGCCGCCATCAGTGACGCCGGCCGCATCGGCGACCTGCTGGAGCTGCTGCGGACCGCGCGGCTGTGGCTGCCGCTACCCGCCGACGGCGTGACGGCAATCAGGGGCACCGCCGTCACGTTGCCGATCATCTCCTACCTGGGCAGCGACTTCGTCCCGGCGTACTCATCGGCAGACCTGCTCAGGCAGTTCGCGGAGCCGCCGGATGGCCCGCACGTCGTTGTCAGGGCCGCCGACCTGGCGCGGCTGCTGCCGCCGTCGGTCGGGATTGCGCTGAACGCAGGCGCGAGCGAGAGCGTGCCGGTCTACCCGCAAGGCGTCTCCTACCTCGCGGCCGAGGACCAGGCAAACGACCTGGACCGGATCAGCGTCCGACCGCTGTCAGTCCGGCCCGACGGCCTGCTGGCCGGCATCGCGGCGGGGCTGATGTCGATCGCCGCGGTCCGGGACGCCTCAGCTGCCTGGCTGTCGATTGAGTTCGCTGGCGAGGGCCTGCTCATCTCGGTGGCGCTGGACGATCCGGCCGATGCCCATATCCAGGACCTCGTGGCCGGGGCCGTCGAGCGGGCGGCCTGGGAGGCCAGCCCGCCCGACGCCAGCTTCCCGATCGATGTCACGTTCCCCCGCAATGGCGAGCGTGACCACCTTGACGAGCGCGTCTCAGCCGTCGCGAGCCCGTTCTACCGGCGTGACAGCAACTGAGAACTGCGGACGGCTAGCGCTCTTGCCGGCGCGCCGCCCGATTCAGGGCGCTGATCACGCCGGATACTGACGCGCGCACGATCGAGGAGCTGATCCCGACTCCCCACAGCGCTTGCTCGCCGATCTCGATCTCCAGATAGGCGGCGGCCTCGGCGTCGCGCCCTGCCGTAAGCGCGTGCTCGGCGTAGTCGAGCACGCGCACGCTCAGCCCGCCTAGCCCGAGGTCGACCGCGGAGACCGCCGCACAGAAGGCCGCGATAGGTCCGTTGCCGATGCCGACCAGCTCGTACTCGGTCCCGTAGGCCCGGACTGTGCAGTCCACTCGCTCGGTGCCGCCCTCGCTGGCGGAGGCGTAACTGACCAGCTCGAACGGGCCCGGCTCGAGGTACTCGGCGGCAAAGATCTGCCACATCTGCGCGGCGTCGACTTCGCCGCCCGCGCTGTCGGTGTGCCGCTGGATCACCTGGCTGAACTCGATCTGGAGCCGGCGCGGCAAGTCGAGGTGGTGGTCGGCCTTCATGATGTAGGCGACGCCGCCCTTACCGGACTGCGAGTTGACGCGGATGACGGCCTCGTAGGTGCGGCCGACGTCCTTGGGGTCGATCGGCAGGTACGGCATCTGCCAGGGCAGCTCGCTCACCGGCCGGCCGGCCGCCGCGGCCTTGCGGTCCAGGTCGTCGAAGCCCTTCTTGATGGCGTCCTGATGCGAGCCGGAGAACGAGGTGTAGACCAGGTCACCGGCGTAGGGGTGGCGCTCGTGCACGCCGATCCCGTTGCAGTACTCCGCTGTCCGGCGGATCTCGTCGATGTCGCTGAAGTCGATCATCGGGTCGATGCCCTGGCTGTACAGATTCAGGCCGAGAGTGATCAGGTCGACATTGCCCGATCGCTCCCCGTTCCCGAACAGGCAGCCCTCCACCCGCTCAGCCCCCGCCAGCATCGCCAGCTCCGCATCGGCGGTGGCGGTACCGCGATCGTTGTGAGTGTGTACCGACAGCGCGATGTGCTCGCGCCTGGACAGCCGACGGCTGACCCACTCGATCTGGTCGGCGTACACGTTCGGCGTGGACCGCTCGACGGTGCAGGGCAGGTTGAGCACGATCTCCCGGCCCGGACCCGGCTGCCAGACGTCCATGACGGCCTCGCAGACCTCCAGGGAGAAGTCGAGCTCGGTGTCCATGAAGATCTCCGGCGAGTACTCGTAGCCGAAGTCCGCGCCGGCCAGGTACTCCTCGGCGTACTTGATGACCGCGCGAGTGCCCTCGACCGCGACCGCCTTGCACTCAGCCCGGCCGTCACCGTCCCAGCCGAACACGACGCTGCGGAACAGCGGCGCGGCAGCGTTGTACAGGTGGACTGTCGCCAGCCTGGCACCGGCCAGCGACTGGACAGTCCGGTCGATCAGCTCATCCCTGGCCTGGGTCAGCACCGAGATGCGGACGTCGTCCGGAATCGCGCCGCCTTCGATCAGGCTGCGGATGAAGTCAAAATCTGTCTGGCTGGCGGCCGGGAAGCCGACCTCGATCTCCTTGTAGCCCATGCGGACGAGGAGGTCGAACATGGCCTGCTTGCGGGGCGCGTTCATGGGGTCGATCAGGGCCTGGTTGCCGTCCCGCAGGTCGGTGGACAGCCAGCGCGGGGCCGCGGTGATGGTGCGCGATGGCCACTGCCGGTCGGGCAGGTCAATGGGCGGGAACGGGCGGTATCGGTGACACGGCATGCCGGACGAGCGCTGCAGCGAAGGATTGCTCATGACTGTGCTCTATTCATGACTGTGCTCTGCTCCTGAGGTGGGAGGGCTCCTGAGGTGGGGGGCTCCTGCCAAAGGCGAAGCCGCCGGGGCGAACATCGGCCGGCGCAGCACAACCACCCGCGGCGAGGAGCCGACCGGGCTGGTTACCGGGCCTCGCCGCGGCCGGGAAGGAGCAGGCCGCTAGTCATGATCTGCCGAGTCTAGCGGACACTCGCCACGCACAGTGACGAACCCCCGATTGTCGGCAGGTCCTGCTATGACGGTCTCGTGGGTAACGACGTCATCGGAACTAGTCAGATGCGAGATGGTCAGATGAGATATGGCGCAGTACTGCCCGGCGGCACGGCGACGGAGCAGCTTGAGCTTGCCGTCCTCGCCGAGGAGGCGGGCTGGGACGGGGTCTTCGTCTGGGAGGCGGCCTACGGGCCAGACGCCTGGAGCATGCTGTCGGCGATGGCGGTCCGGACGGAGCACGTGCGCCTCGGCACCATGCTGACGCCCCTGCCGTGGCGGCGGCCGTGGAAGGTTGCCAGCCAGGTGGCGACTCTCGACCAGCTCTCCGGTGGCCGTGCGATCCTGGCTGTCGGCGTCGGCGCTACTGATACTGAGCTGCCCGATACCGGCGAGGTCACTGGCCTGCGCGACCGGGCCGACCTGCTCGACGAGGGGATCGACCTGATCCGGATGCTGTGGGACGGGGGCACGAGCTACCACAGCCCGCATTACGACTACCAGACCGGCCGGCTCGACCTCACCGCCGCGGTCAGGCCGGTGCAGCACCGGATCCCGATCTGGGTGGTCGGGGTCTGGCCCGCGCCCAAGTCGATGCGGCGGGTGCTGCGTTGCGACGGCGTGATCCCCCAGTACGGCCCGTTGGGCTACGAGCCGGGTCCCGGCGAGGCCAGCGCCGTCCGCGCCTGGGTCAGCGAGCATGGCGTGCCGGACGGCTTCGATGTCATAGCGGACGGCGAGACCCCGGCCGCAGATGCAGCCGCCGCCGCGGCGACCGTAGCGGCCTGGGCGCAGGCCGGCTGCTCCTGGTGGCTGGAGACCCGCTGGGTGGCACGCGAGGAGATGCGCGACCGGCTAGCAGCCGGCCCGCCGCGCTAGTCGTCCGCTACCCGGGCGTGATGCCATGACCCGGGGCTGTAGATCGCGACCACGGTTGTATCCGGTCCGCTCACATAAAGGTGCTGGTCGATGACGGTGACGGTCACACCCTTGGTGTACACGTCGAACTGAGTCTCGATCCCATCCTGGTACACCTTGACGGCCACGGTGCGACCCCCTCTGCGGCTGGACGTTCAGCAGAAGATCCTCCCAGCCGAAACTACCCGCCGGCCGCCCGGAGCATGCCCCTGGCTTGAGTCAGCTAGCGGTCAGTCAGCCAGGGCGGTGGCCGTGCGCAGCCACGACTCGATGCCGGCAATGTGGACGGTCGCCCACGATCGGGCCAGGTCCGCATCTTTGCTGATGACCGCCTTGTAGATGGCGCGGTGCTCGGCCAGGGTGCGCTCCTGCGCGTGCGGTTCGGTCATGCCGCGCCACACGCGAGCGCGAGTCGTCGGCACCGACATATTGTCGACGAGCGAGGCCAGCACGGAGTTGCAGGACCCGACGGCGATCAGCCGGTGGAATTCCATGTCGGCCCGGACGAACTCCTCTACGGGCGAGTCTGCGGCGGTAGCGTCCAGCACCTTGCCGAGCTCGATCCTGTCCTCGTCGGGCATCCTGACGGCGGCCAGTGCCGTTGCCGCCGGCTCGAGTATCCGGCGGATCTCGAGGAATTCCAGCACGGTGTCGTCGCGATGGAAGTCCACGATGAAGCTGAGGGCCTCGAGCAAGAGCGAGGGAGCCAGGCTGGTCGCGTAGGTGCCGTCACCCTGCCGGACGTCGAGGACGTTGATGAGGCTCAGCGCCTTCACGGCTTCGCGCAGCGAATTGCGGGACAGGCCAAGTTCGGCAGCCAGGTCAGCCTCGCGCGGCAGCTTCTCCCCTGGTCGCACCCGGCCCGAGATGATCATCTGCTTGATCTTGTCGATCGCCTCATCGGTAAGCGCCACAGTCCGCCTCCAGATCCTTGGTCGTCGCCAGCGACATGGGCAGGCACCGGGATTCCGTAGACCCGGGCCGCGGTCGCCGCGAACACCGCCCTTCGCTCGGCGTCCGACAAGCCAGTGACCAGCGTGCGCGCCAGTGCGACCACGCTGGCATACTCGCTCGCCAGCAGGCAAACGGGCCAGTCCGAGCCGAACATGACCCGATCCGGCCCGAATGCGCTCAGGATGACATCGGCAACCGGGACGAACTGCCATGGCTCAGCACCGGTGGCTGCCTCGGTGACCAGCCCGGAGAGCTTACAAACCGTGTTGGGGCGGGCCGCGAACTCGCCGATCGCGGCCATCCAGGCCGCCAGGTGTCCGCTGGCGATCGGCGGCTTGCCCGCGTGATCCAGGACGAACGTCAGGCCCGGCACAGCCGCCGCGGCGTAGCTGGCCGCCGCGATCTGGTGCGGCCGCACGACCAGGTCGTAGCACAGGCCCGCGGCGGCGACCGCGCGCAGCCCGCGGATGACGTCGGGACGGCGCAGCCAGTCCGGATCCGGCTCGGACTGGACCTGGTGCCGGATGCCGACGAGGTAGTCGCCGCCAGGGCCGCCCCGAAGCTCGGCCAGATCGCCGGCGATAGCCGCCGAGCCGAGGTCGGCCCAGCCGACCACTCCGGCCACCAGCGGATCACCGGCTGCCAGACTGAGCAGCTCCGTCGTCTCCGCCGCGACCGTGACCGTCTGCACGACCACAGTCGCGGCGACCCCGGCGGCCTGCGCGCTCGGCCGCAGATCGTCGACGCTGAAGTCGCGCCGGATGGCCGCCATGTCCGGACCGGTGATCCAGTCCTGGTCCCGCACCCGCAAATCCCACACGTGGTGGTGGGCGTCGATGATCCTCACAGCTGCCACACCACCGGCAGCGCGGCGGCAGTGCCGCCTCCTGAGTAGTCGTGCACAGTCTCCAGCAACTCCGCCAGCTGGCCCTGCCAGGCGACATTCACAGGATTGCTGGCCAGCGCGGCGAGCATCGTCGCGTAGTCGGCGCAGTCGATGACATGGAACAAGTCAGTGCCGCTGCGCCAGATCGTCCAGCTAGCCACCCCGGCAGCCCGGATCGCGTCAGTCAGGTCCACCGGGACCGCCGCGTGTGCCTGCTCGTAGTCCTCGATCCGGTCGGTGCGCACCCTGGTGTGCAATGCGATCCTCATGCGGTGCCTCCTCGGCCGTCCCGGCCGCCGGCCAGCGCCGTCCACAGCGCCGCCGGGATATCGGTCTCGCGTAGCTGAATCGCGTCAGTGATCTCGGCGGCACTGCGAGCGCCGACAAGCACGCTTGCGACGGCGGGGTGGGTAAGCGGGAATCGTGCGGCCGCCGCGCGGAGCGGCACTCCGAATCCGGCACATATGGCCGCGAGTTCCTGCGCCCTGGCGATCAGGCGGTCTGGTGCCGCCCGGTAGTCGTACCGCGCGCCCGCACCGGGCGCCGCGAGCAGGCCGGAGTTGAACACCCCGCCCGCGATGACGCTGACGCCGTGATCGAGCGCGCTCGGCAGGAGCGCGTCGGCCGCGGACTGGTCAAGCAGGGTATAGCGCCCTGCCACGAGGACCACGTCGACGTCGGTATCGGTGACAAACCGGGTGAGCATTCCGGCCTGATTCATGCCGACGCCGATCGCCCGCACGCAGCCTTCGGACCGCAGGCGCTCGAGCGCCGGATAGGCCTCGCGCAATGCCTGCTCGCCGTGATCGTCTGGATCGTGAATGAGCGCGATATCGATGCGGTCCAGGCCAAGGCGGACCAGGCTGGCCTCCAGGCTGCGCCGCACTCCGTCGGCGCTGAAATCGAACACCCGGCGGCTGTGCGCCGGCACGGCGAAGCCCTCCGTGTCAGTGCCGTGCGGCTCCGCGACCGGCTCGAGCAGGCGGCCGACCTTGGTGGAGAGCACGTACTCGGCCCGCGGCCGGCCCGCTAGCGCGCCGCCGAGGCGCCGTTCCGAAAGGCCGAGGCCGTAGTGCGGCGCCGTGTCAAAGGTGCGGATGCCCCCGTTCCATGCTGCGTCGACCGCCGCCGCCGCTGCCTCATCGTCAACCGGCGTGAAGAGATTGCCAAGCGCCGCGCCGCCGAATGAGAGCTCGGTCACCTCTACTGCCGAACGGCCGAGCCGGCGCACGGCTAGCGGCGTGCCGGTCATAGCCCCGTGACCATGTCTGGGGTGCTCATGTCTGCGTGATCATTTCTGGGGCCGGAGCCTGAGCCCGGCCATGCCGCCGTCGATCGCCAGCGACGTGCCGGTGACTGATGCCGCCGCCGGGCTTGCGAGGTAAGCGATGCCGGCCGCGACCTCCTCGGCGCTGACGAGCCGCCCCATCGGCTGCCGAGCCGCCAGCGCCGCGCGCTCGGCCGCCGGATCCTCAGCCTGAGCGAGCAGCCGGCCGATCCAGGGCGTATCGGCAGTACCGGGGTTGACGCAGTTCACCCGGATGCCGTCGCCGATATGGTCAGCGGCCATCGCGAGAGTCAGTGACAGCACGGCTCCTTTTGTCGCCGAGTACAGCGCGCGCTGCGGCAGGCCGGCGGTCGCGGCGATCGAGCACGTGTTCACGATCGCGGCATGCGCCGACGCGCGCAGGTAGGGCAGCGCGGCCCGGGTCACCCGGACGATGCCGACGACGTTCACGTCAAAGACGCGGTGCCACTGCTCGTCGGGGTTATCGGCGACGGTGCCGATGGCGCCGATCCCGGCGTTGTTCACCAGGATGTCGATGCCGCCCAGGCGCTCGCCGGCACTTTCGACAGCCGCGCGCACTGACGCGTCGTCGGTCACGTCAGCCTGCAACCCGAGGAACTCGTCGCCGGGCGCCAGATCGAGCACTGCCACCCGAGCCCCGCGGGCCGTCAGCAGCCTTGCCGCAGCCAGTCCGATGCCTGACCCGCCACCTGTGACGACGGCCGCCAGGCCGCTCAGCTCTGCGGGCACTACTTCTCCTCTGCTGTGGACTCGCCGCCGACGATGCGGGCCAGGAACAGCGCGAACAAGATCACGGCGCCGTCGATGGCCTCGATCCAGTAGTTCGACACGTTGGCCAGGTCGAGAATGTCCTGGACGAAGCCGAGCAGGATCACACCCGACGCGGCGCCGATCATATTGCCGCGGCCGCCCCGCAGACTCACGCCGCCGATCACTGCAGCGGCGAAGACCGAGAAGATGATGCCTTCGCCGTAACCCTGCTGGCCGGTCACCGCGGACACCCGGCCCGCTTCCATCAGGCCGCCGAGGGCAGCCAGCATGCTGCCCGCCACGTAGACGCCGATCTTGATGCGCTCGACCTTGATGCCGGCTGCGCGGGCCGCGGCCGGGTTCCCGCCCACCGCGTAGATAGCCCGGCCGGTCCGGTGATACCGCAGGAACAGGCCGACCAGCGCGAAGATGATCGCGGCCACCACGAAGGACACCGGCACCTGGCCGAAGTACGCGGCACCGAGGTACCCGAATGCCTTCGGCAGGTTGAACAGCGTCTGCGCCTTGACTATGCCGTTCTGCAGCCCGGCCAGCACGATGGTCATGCCAAGAGTCACGATGAAGCCGTTGAGCCGCCCCTTCACGATCAGCACGCCGTTGACCAGCCCGACTGCTGCGCCGACGGCGAGCAGGACCAGCAAGCCGAGGTACGGGCTGATCTGAGCGCCACTGCCATAAGCGCTGACGGGCAGGATCAGCCAGGCCGCGACCATCGGCGCGAGGCCGAAGGTGGACTCCAGCGACAGGTCCATGCCACCGATCATGAGAATCAGGCTCTCGCCCACGACCACAACGCCGAGCGCGGAGATCTGCTGGCCGATCCCGGCGAGGTTTGACACGGTCAGGAACGCAGGGCTGACGATGGCACCGACCACGAGCAGCAGGACCAGTACCGGAAGCAGCGCCACCTCCCTGAGTAGGCCGATGTTCATGCCGCGCACGCGGGCGACGAACTGGCTGCTCCGCGGCACGACCGCCGCCCCGCCGGATGTGCTCACGGTTCCGGCTGGCCCGTCCGGAGCCTGGTTCGAGATCACTTCGCTGCCTCCTCGGCGGTGCCCTGACCCGTGCTGGTGAGTCCCTCAGTCGCGACGATGAGCTGATCGCGGTCAAAAGGCGGCTCGGTGAATTCAGTGAAGATCTCGCCGCGGACCAGCACGATCACCCGGTCGCAGATCACGAGGTCCGATAGCTCGTCGCTGCACAGCAGGACCCCGGCGCCGTCGTGCCGCGCGACCCCGGCCAGCGCGTCGAGCAAGAGCGCCTTGGAAGCGACGTCCACGCCGCGCGTCGGCGTGATCGCGACGATGAGGCCGGGGTTATGCGCAAGCGTGCGCGCGACGGTGACCTTCTGCTGGTTGCCGCCAGACAGCTCCTCAACCGGCTGGCCCGGCCCCGACGACACCAGCGAGAGCGCCGCGGTGACCGGCGCGGCTGCCGCCGCCCGCCGACCGGGCCGCAGCAGGCCAAGCCGGTCAGCCAGCCGGTCGGTGATGGCCATCGTGGCGTTCTCCGCGACGCCGAGATGTGCCACGAAGCCCTCTGTCCTGCGGTCTTCGGGGATGTAGCCGATACCGGCGCGCTGGGCAGCTGCCCGCCGTCCGGCCGGAATGGCCTGGCCGTGCAGGCGGATCTGCCCGCCGTCATGGCCTTCGGCGCCCGCGATCGCGCGGCCGAGCGTCACGACGCCGGCGCCGAGGAGCCCAGTCACGCCCACGACCTCACCGCGGCCGACCTGGAGTGACACGCCGTCCAGGCGGCCACGCGCCGAGCTCGCGCTGAGGTGCTCGACGATCAGGACCGGCTCGGCGGCGGCATTTGCGTCAGACCGGGCGGTCGTGCCGCTGGCGACGCTCGCGGCCACCGGCGCCGACCCGACCATTGCCGCGATCAGGTCCTCTTTGCGGAGATGCGCGGCTGCTGCCGTCAGGACCATCTCTCCGTCCCTGAGCACCGAGACGTCATCACAGATCTCGAACACCTCCTCCAGATGGTGGGAGATGTACAGAACCGCGACCCCGCTGCTGGTGAGCTGCCGCACGCGTCCGAACAGCCGGCGCACAGCCTCGCGCTCGAGCGCCGCAGTCGGTTCGTCCAGGAGCACGCATCTGGCTCCGCGCGCGAGTGCCCTGGCGATCTCGACGATCTGAAGCTGCTCCACCGTCAGGTCGCGGCAAAGCGCGTCAGCCCTGATGTCGTAGCCCCAGTCGCGCATGACCTCGCGGGTCCTGGCGCGCATCTCGCGCCAGCTCACGAACCGGTCGGTGCCACCGAGGAAGACGTTCTCGGCGACGGACAGCTCGGGCACGACCATGGAGTGCTGGAACACGGTGGCGATCCACTTGCGCCACCGGTTGACGTCACCAACCCGCGGCGCCAGCTCGCCTGCGAGTCGCACCGTGCCGGAGTCGGGCGACTCCAGGCCGGACAGGATCGATACGACGGTGGATTTGCCGGCGCCGTTGCGACCGACCAGCCCTAGGCATTGCCCGGCGCTGATAGACAGGTCGACGCCGCGCAGCGCGAGCGTGCTGCCGAACCGCTTATTCACACCGGTCATGTCGACGAGCGCCGGCCCCGGAGAGGTCATGGCATGTCCGTTCAGGCGGAAGGTCAGTGGCCGGCACCGGTGCGGTGCCGGCCACTGACGGTTACGAGGAGGAGCAGACGCCCCCGTGGGCGGCCCCGTACACGTTGCCCCACAGGGCAGCATCCGAGACCGGCGTGGTCGTGACGCTGCCAGGGAGTCCGTCGACGGGCGACGAGAGCGTCAGCGCGTCCTGGGTCTTCGTCACGAACGGGGCCACAATCGGGTCGGCCAGGTTCGTGTCGCCCTGGTAAGTCACGTTCTGAAGCGTCGGCGCGCCGCCGCCGGGCTGGCCGACTGCGAGCTTGACGCCCTTGGCCGCGTCGACCGCGTAGGTCAGCGCGTACTGCGCGTACAAGTTGGCCGGCTGAGACTGCGAGGCGGACACCGTTCCGTTGCCGATGTCACACATCTCGAACGGCACACCGTCGTCGCTGACCAGCAGGACCGGGCTCTTCGAGCCGGGGCCAAGGCCCTTGCTCTTGAGCAGCGGGATGATGCCGGTGTCCGGGCTGGACCACTGCGAGTAGATAGCCTTCAGCTGGCTGCCGTAGGCGTTGATCGCGTTCTGGGCATCGGTAACAGCGGTCGCGTCGGTCCAGACCGTCGGGTCCTTGAGAACCTTCACGCCAGGGTCGTTCGCGGCCATGCAGGAGTTGAACGCGTTCGTGCGGTCGGCTCCATTGGAAGAGGTCAGGTCGCCTTCGAGGTCGAGCACGTAACCGGACTTCACCTGCCCGGAAATGTAGGCGCAGGCATCTTGCCCGTAGAGCGTGTTTGAGGCTCGCACCACCATGTAGACCTTGCCGACGCCGACGATGGTGTCGACAGACACGAGCTGGACGTGGTGCGCGCTGGCGTAGGTGATCGCCGGGCCCAGGCTGGTGGCCGTCTCCGGATTCACCACGATGGCCTTGGCGCCCTCGTTCACCAGGTTCTCGATCTGCTGGTTCTGCAAGCTGGCATTCGCGCCGGCCAGCAGCGGGCCGAGCATCTTGATGTGGAGCTGCGTGGCGTACTGCTGCTCGTAGTTGATGTAGGCGGCCCAGAAGGCGGTGTTGTTGTAGGTCAGGTCAATGCCGATGGCGACCTGACCAGACGACTTGGACGCGGTGGTCGACCCGGAGGTCCCGCTGGAACCGCAAGCGGCCACTAGGATGCCGGCGGCGGCCACTGCCGCCGTGCCCAGCAAACGGCCCTTAACTCTCATGGCTCTCCTAACGTGATTTCGAAGCTTATGAGACAGACGGTCGGATTAGTCGCTTTTCGATCTCTTATCCGCCTCCTAGCTGGTGCCAGATGGAGCCGTGGGGGAACTCGTAGTCGCGCAGCGATCCCGGCCGGAAGGTGGCGGAGAAACCCGGTGCGGTCGGCGCGAGGTACCGGCCACTGGTGACGCGCGCGGGGTCGGTGAAGTGCTCGTGCAGGTGATCGACGTACTCCAGGACGCGGTCGGCCATAGTGGCCGAGACCGAGACGAAGTCGAACATCGCCAGATGCTGGACCATCTCGCACAGGCCGACGCCGCCAGCGTGCGGGCATACGGGAATGCCGAACTTCGCAGCGAGCAGCAGGATCGCCACGTTCTCGTTAACGCCCGCGACGCGCGCGGCGTCGATGGTGATGAAGTCAATGGCGCCTGCCTGTAGCAGCTGCTTGAAGACCACCCGATTGGCGACGTGCTCTCCGGCTGCGATCTTGACCGGCGCGATGGCCGCCCTGATCGCGGCAAGCCCGAGAATCTCGTCCGGGCTGGTGGGCTCCTCGACCCAGTAGGGGTCCCACGGGGCCAGCGCCTTGATGGCGGCCACCGCCTGCGCTATGCCCCAGCGCTGGTTGGCGTCGACAGCGACCCGCACATGCGGGCCGACCGCGGTCCTAGCCAGTGCCAGGCGCCTGGCATCCTCGCCGATGTCGCCGCCGACTTTGATCTTGATCTGAGTGAAACCGTCAGCGACAGCCTGCCGTGACAGCTGGACCAGCTTCTCGTCCGAGTAACCGATCCAGCCCGGCGTAGTGTCGTAGGCCGGGTAGCCGCGGCGTTCCAGCTCGGCGATCCGGTCGTCACGGCCCTGGCTGGCGGACCGCAGAATCGCCAGCGCCTCGTCCGGGGTGAGGGCGTCGTCGATGTAGCGGAAATCGACGAGCGCGACGACCTGCTCCGGGGTCATGTCGGCGAGCAGCCGCCACACGGGCTTGCCCGCGAGCTTGGCGGCCAGGTCCCAGGCAGCGTTGATGACGGCGCCGATCGCCATGTGCATGACGCCCTTCTCCGGCCCTAGCCACCGCAGCTGGCTGTCACTGATCAGCGCCGCGCTGAATCCCCCCAGGTCGGCCGCGATCTCCTCGGCGTACCGGCCGACCACGTGCGCGCGCAAGGCCTGCACCGCCGCGACGACGACCTCGTTCCCCCGCCCGATCGTGAAGCACAGGGCATGACCTTCCAGGCCATCGCTGTCCGTGCGCAGCACCGCGTAGGCAGCCGAGTAGTCCGGATCCAGGTTCATGGCGTCCGAGCCATCGTGGTCGAGCGAGGTCGGGAAGCGCACGTCGAAGCAGTCGAGCGCGACAATCCGGGCGCCGGAGCGACCGGAACCGGCCCGCGGTGCCGGAATCGTCGCGGAATCCTCTGGCTGGACCTGCGTCACGGGCGCTCCCTGAGCATGTAAACATCCGATCTATTGATCGGATGTTTACACCTGCTGCTACCTGGGAGCAAGGCCTCCACGACACAAAAGAACCGACCCTCATGGACGCCGAAAGCTGCGCAAACCGGAGATCACCGGCGTTGCAGCACTACAAATGGCCTCTAGCTCACGCCAAAGATCCGATGAGTCCCTGCAACGGCGATGTTACGATTCGGAAACACCCGATGCTTGCGGCCTCGCGCGCGGGCGGCTGCTGACACCCCGGCACGGCGAAGCGATCACCGTACTGGGGCGTCAAGACCTACGGATGCGGAATCAGTACGGCCATGGAAGTGGAGTCAGACGTTGAAGCCGAGGGCGCGCAGCTGCTCGCGGCCGTCCTCGGTGATCTTCTCCGGGCCCCACGGCGGCAGCCAGACCCAGTTAATCCGGAAGTCCTGCACCAGACCGTCCAGGGCCATCCGGGTCTGGTCCTCGATCACGTCGGTCAGCGGGCAGGCCGCACTCGTCAGCGTCATGTCGATGGTGGCCGTGCGGTCGGACTCTACAGTGACGCCGTACACGAGGCCGAGATCGACGACGTTCACCCCGAGCTCGGGGTCGACAACGTCGCGCAGTGCCTCGAGCAGGTCCTCGGTCTCCGGATCACTCGCCGTGTAGAGCCCGTCGGCCGCCCCGCCCGTGCTGCCGACTGTCTCGGTGCTGTCGACTGTCTCGGTGCTGTCGACCGTCTCGGTGCTGTTGTCCGTCATGCCTGCTCCCCTGTCTCACGTTCGCCCAGCGCCTTGGCCGTGGCGTCCTTCCAGGCCATCCAGCCGAGCAGGGCGCACTTGATCCGCGCCGGGTACTTCGATACGCCCTCGAAGGCAACCGCGTCGCCGAGTACGTCCTCGTCTGGCTCGGCCTCGCCACGCGACTGCATCAGCTTCAGGAATTCGTCGCTGATCTGCATGGCCTCGCCGACGGTCTTGCCGATGATCATGTCAGCCATGACGGACGCGCTGGCCTGGCTGATCGAGCAGCCGAGCGCCTCGTACGACACGTCGGCAAGGACCGGCTCCGCGCCGGCGTCCTTGAGACTCACCCGCAGCGTCACCTCGTCACCGCAGGTCGGGTTGATGTGCTGCACCTGTGCGTCGAATGGCTCCCGCAGGCCCGCGTGCAGCGGGCGGCGGTAGTGCTCCAGGATGATCTCCTGGTACATCGACTCGAGCTCCATCACACCGTCCCGAAGAACTTCTGGGCCTGCCGTATTCCGTCGGCCAGCGCATCGACTTCGTCGTGGGTGTTGTACACGTAGAACGTCGCCCGCGTGCTGGACTGCGCGTGCAGCGCGCGATGCAGCGGCCAGGCGCAGTGATGCCCGGTCCGGACCGCGATGCCGAGTTCGTCCAGCACCTGCCCGACGTCATGGGGATGGATGCCGTCCAGGACGAACGACACCGCGCCGCCACGCTCGCTGGTGTCCAGCGGGCCCAGGATCCGCAGGCCTTCGATGCCGGCCAGCGCCTCGAGCGCGTGGACAGTCAGGGCCTCCTCGTGCGCGGCCACGTTGTCCATTCCGAGCGCATCGAGGTAGTCGCACGCGGCACCCAGCCCGACGGCCTGCGCGGCGGCGGGCACTCCGGCCTCGAACCGATCCGGCGGCGGCAGGAACGTCGAGCCTTCCATCCGCACGACCTCGATCATCGAGCCGCCAAAGATGAAGGGCGGCATCGTCTCCAGCAGCTCGCGCCGCCCCCACAGCACCCCGACACCCGACGGCCCGAGCATCTTGTGCCCGGAAAACACCAGGAAATCGACACCCAGTGCGGTCACGTCCACCGGCCGGTGCGGGACCGACTGGGCACCGTCGGCCAGGACCAGCGCGCCGCGGGCGTGCGCCGCCGCAGCGATCTGTGCCACCGGCGGCACGACTCCGGTCACGTTGGACTGGTGCGTCACCGCGACGATCTTGGTCCGGTCGTTGATGAGCTCGTCGATATTGGCGAGGTCCAGCCGCCCGTCCTCCGTCACGCCAAACCAGCGCAGCGTCGCCCCGGTGCGCTCGCACAGCTGCTGCCAGGGCACTAGGTTGGCGTGGTGCTCGGACTCGGTGACCAGCACCTCGTCGCCGGGACCGACCGAGAACCGGCTGGCCTGCGGCCCGAAGGTGCCGGCGTTGCTCATCGCGTAGGCGACGAGGTTCACGGCTTCGGTGGCGCTCTTGGTAAAGACGATCTCGCCGGGCTCGGCGTGCAGGAATGCGGCAACTCTTGCCCGGGCGCCCTCATAGGCGTCGGTTGCTTCCTCGCCGAGCAGGTGGGCGCCGCGATGCGCGGCCGCGTTGTGCGTGGTGTAGAAATCGCGCTCGGCGTCGAGTACCTGGCGGGGCTTGTGCGACGTCGCGCCCGAGTCGAGGTAGATCAGGTGCCGGCCGCCGCGGACCGCGCGGCCCAGGATCGGGAAGTCCGACCTGATCGTCTCGACGTCGAACGCATCGCGGTGGCGCATGCCGCCCGCTGCCGTGGTTACCTCGCCAGCCGCACTCACGCCGTTGCGCCTGCCGTCGCAGCACCGAGGAAGCGCTCGTAGCCGCTGGTCTCCAGTTCTTCGGCCAGCTCCGCGCCGCCCTCCTCGACGATCTGGCCGGCCACGAATACGTGCACGAAGTCAGGCTGCACGTACCGCAGGATGCGGGTGTAGTGGGTGATCAGCAGGACGCCGTGCGAGGGATCCTCGCGGAACCTGTTGATGCCAGCCGAGACGACTCGCAGCGCGTCGATGTCCAGCCCGGAGTCAGTCTCGTCCAGGATGGCGAACTTGGGGTTGAGCAGCTCGAGCTGGAGGATCTCGTGCCGCTTCTTTTCCCCGCCGGAGAAGCCCTCGTTGAGGTTGCGCTGCGCGAACGACGGGTCCATCGACAACTGGTCCATGGCCTCCCGGAGTTCCTTGCCGAAGGTGCGGATCTTCGGCGCCTCGCCCCGGACGGCCGTGATGGCCGTGCGCAGGAAGTTCGACACCGAGACGCCCGGTACCTCGACTGGGTACTGCATGGCCAGGAACAGCCCGGCCCGCGCCCTGGCGTCGACGCTCATCGCCAGTACGTCCTCGCCGTCGAGCGTGATCGAGCCCTGGGTGACGGTGTACTTCGGGTGCCCGGCGATGGCGTACGCCAGCGTCGTCTTGCCTGACCCGTTCGGCCCCATGATCGCGTGTGTTTCCCCGGCCGAGATGGTCAGGTTGACGCCCCGCAGGACCTCGCGGCTCTCCCCCGCGGCGTCGGTGACGCCCACGTGCAGGTCACGGATCTCTAGGGTGGACATATCGGTTATCTCCTGGTTGCTGTGGCTAGAGCTCGACAAGGACGTCGTCGCCCTCGATGCGCACGGGATAGGTAGGCACTGGCTTGGTTGCTGGCGGCCCGGTTGGCTTGCCGGTACGCAGGTCGAAGCAGGATCCGTGCAGCCAGCACTCCACGGTGTGGTCGTAGACCTCGCCCTCGGACAGCGGGACTTCCTCGTGCGAGCAGACGTCGTGCAGCGCGAAGACCTCGCCCTCGGCCCGGACGATCGCGACCGGTACCCCGGCCACCTCGACGCCGAGTGCGCCCTGGTCCGGCAGCTGCGACAGCGCGCAGGCCCGGTGGAAGCCGCTCATGCCAGCTCCGCCTCGACCGCTGCCATGATCCGCTCCTGCAGCTCGGGCACCTCGATCTTGCTGATCAGCTCGCCGAAGAAGCCGCGGAGCACGAGCCTCTTGGCCTCGGCCGCCGGGATACCCCTGGCCATCAGGTAGAACAGGTGCTGGTCTTCGAGCCGGCCGCTTGCGCTGGCGTGCCCGGCGCCCGCGACCTCGCCGGTCAGGATCTCGAGGTTCGGCACCGAGTCGACCCTGGTGCCGTCGGTGAGGACTAGATTCCGGTTGTACTCGTAGGTGTCAGTACCGGTGGCGGTGGGCCGGATGATCACGTCGCCGATCCACACCGCATGCGCCTCGTCGCCCTGCAGCGCGCCCTTGTAAGTCACCCGGCTCCGGCAGTTGCGCTCGGCGTGGTCGACGAACAGCCGGTGCTCGAGGTGCTGCCCGGCGTCGGCGAAGTACAAGCCGCGCAGCTCCGCGTCCCCGCCAGGCCCGGCGTACCGGACGGACGGCGCGAGCCGGACGACCGATCCGCCCAGCGTCACGGCAGTATGCACGAGCTTGGCATCCCGCCCGAGCTGAGCATGATGATGCGACAAATGCACCGCATCATCAGCCCACGACTGCAGGCTGACAACAACCAGCGAAGCCCCGTCACCGACAACGAGCTCCACATTGTCGGCATAGGTAGCCGACCCGGTGTACTCCAGCACGACGACCGCGCGCGCATTCGGCTTCACATCGATCAAGGTGTGCCCGAAGGCGGCCCCATCCGCGCTCTCACCGCGAAAGGTGATGTGCGTCGGCTCGGCGCCCTCGGTATTCGCAGGCACGGTCACCACCGTGGCCTCCGCGAACGAAGCAAAGGCCCGGGCACTAACCCGGTCCCCCGGCACGTAGGCGGTGCCGAGCCTGGAGTCACCATGTTCAGGGTTTTCAATGGTGACGCCAGGTGCGGCATCGGCTACGACCGCCACCTTGCCGTCACCCGGACCGTCGGCGGAGTGCAGCGAACGCAGGCGACGAAGAGGAGTGAACCGCCACTCCTCCTCGCGCCCCGTGGGTACCGGGAAATCCGCGGGGTCATACGACTGCTGCTCGTGCAGCCTGGAAACAGGAGCCGTCTCGACGGCTCCCTGCAGGCCTGACATCAGCCGACCGCTCCTTCCATCTGCAGCTCGATCAGCCGGTTGAGCTCGAGCGCGTACTCCATCGGCAGCTCGCGGGCGATGGGCTCGACGAAGCCGCGCACGATGGTCGCCATTGCCTCGTCCTCGGTCATGCCGCGGCTCATCAGGTAGAACAGCTGGTCCTCCGACACCTTGGAGACCGAGGCCTCGTGGCCCATCTCCACGTCGTCCTCCCGCACGTCCACGTACGGGTAGGTGTCAGATCGGCTGATCGCGTCAATCAGCAGCGCGTCGCACTTGACGGTAGACCGGGAGTGCTCGGCGCCCTCCTGGACCTGGACCAGGCCGCGGTACGAGGTGCGGCCACCCGCCCTGGCCACCGACTTGGAGATGATCTGGGCGGACGTGTTCGGCGCGCAGTGCACCATCTTGGCCCCGGCGTCCTGATGCTGGCCCTCGCCGGCAAAAGCCACCGACAGCGTCTCGCCCCTGGCGTGCTCGCCCATCAGGTAGACGGCCGGGTACTTCATCGTGACCTTGGAGCCGATGTTGCCGTCGACCCACTCCATGCTGGCGCCCTCGTAAGCCACTGCGCGCTTGGTCACCAGGTTGTACACGTTGTTCGACCAGTTCTGGATCGTGGTGTACCGGCAGTGCGCGTCCTTCTTGACGATGATCTCGACGACGGCCGAGTGCAGCGAGTCGGAGGAGTAGATCGGCGCGGTGCAGCCCTCGACGTAGTGCACGCTCGCGCCCTCGTCGACGATGATCAGGGTGCGCTCGAACTGCCCCATGTTCTCGGTGTTGATCCGGAAGTAGGCCTGCAGCGGTATGTCCACCTTGACGCCCTTAGGCACGTAGATGAAGCTGCCGCCGGACCAGACCGCGGTGTTCAGGGCCGCGAACTTGTTGTCGCCGACCGGGATGATCGTGGCGAAGTACTCCTGGAACAGCTCCGGATGCTCCCGCAGCGCCGTGTCGGTGTCCTGGAAGATGACGCCCTTCTCCTCAAGGTCCTCGCGGATCTTGTGGTAGACGACCTCGGACTCGTACTGCGCGGCCACGCCAGCGATCAGGCGCTGCTTCTCCGCCTCGGGGATGCCGAGCCTGTCGTAGGTGTTCTTGATGTCGGCAGGCAGTTCGTCCCAGTTGGCCGCCTGCTTCTCCGTCGACCTGACGAAGTACTTGATGTGGTCGAAGTCGATTCCGGACAGGTCGGATCCCCAGCTCGGCATCGGCTTGCGGTCGAAGAGCTTCAGGCCCTTCAGCCGCAGGTCCAGCATCCACTCCGGCTCGTTCTTCTTTGCCGAGATGTCGCGAACCACATCCTCGTTCAGGCCGCGGCGCGCAGAGGCGCCGGCCACGTCCGAGTCGGACCAGCCGAACTTGTAGCGATCCAGGCCATCGAGCTCTGGGTGGGCGATAGTGGTCATGCGGAGATTCCTCCGGCCTCGGTTGTTGCGCGGTTATGCACAAGAGCTGGTGACGTGACATGCGTGGTGCAGATCCCGTCACCATGAGCGATCGTGGCGAGGCGCTGCACGGGAGTTCCGAGCAGGCGGCCGAACGCCTCGGTCTCCGCCTCGCAAAGCTGGGGATACTCGGCCGCCACGTGGGCGACCGGGCAATGGTGCTGACAGAGCTGTTCTCCCCCGCCGGCGGCAGTACCACCAGCGACCGGCCCACGGCCGGCTGAGGCGGCGTAGCCGTCGGCAGACAGCGCCGCCGCGAGCGCCTGGACCCGCTGGTCAGGGGCGGCAGCCTCGACCGCCGGCCGGTATCTGCGCTCCAGCTCAGCGATCTGCTGCCGGGCGAACTCGGCGACCGCATCAGGCCCGGCCCGCTCGGCCAGGAACCGGAGGGCGCTTGTGGCCAGGTCGTCATAGGCGTGCTCGAAGGCGCTGCGGCCGGCGTCGGTGATGGCAAATAGCCTCGCGGGCCTGCCCCGGCCGCGGCTGCCATAAGTCCTGGCGGTCCTGGTTTCGACCATGCCGTCAGCCAGCAGGTTGTCCAGGTGACGGCGAACGGCGGCCGACGTCAGGCCCAGCCGGGCCGACAGGCCGGCGGTCGTCACGGGCCCGTTCTCTAGAATGAGGCGAGCGATCCGGCCGCGCGTGCCCGACTCGGCAGCCTGGGACTGGGCAGGCCGCAGCCCGGCACCATCGGTGCTCAGCGCTTCATCTGCCAGTCCCACGTATTTCACAACATCATTGTGCCGTAATTAGTTCCGCGGCTGCAATCGGGGCGGCCCGTGGACTACCTCACATCTGCCAGCAGCCGGCATGTATCGATTTGTCCCGAACCCTGCGATGATGGCGCCATGACCGAGACCGCGGCGACCGCCAGGCGGATGTGGACGCTGGTGGAACCAGTCCACGTCATCAGCTATTTCAGCGCCGACGCCCGGGATGCGTTTGAGCAGGCCGGCCTGCGTGGGTTCTGGCGCGGCTACTTCGCCGGCCGGGCCGCGCCCATCGGCCTGACCGGCGCAGCCCCCGTGGTCGCCGCCTTCTTCTCGTTCGCGCCCCCAATGGTCGCCAGGGCGGTGCCCGGCATCTGGGATCTGATCAGCCCGGCGGATGCGATCACCGTTCGCCAGGCCGGGGCGGTCGCCGCGCTGCGCCAGCTCCTGGAGGTCCCCGACGGCGCCGCCGTGCCCGCGCCGATCGCGGCCGCCGCAGACCTCCTCACCGAGCGGACGACGGATCTCGGCTGCGCAGGGCGCACGCTGGGGGCGGCGAACGCGGCGGTCCCCGTTCCCTCCGAAACCCTCGCCCGGCTCTGGCGCGCCGCCACGGTGCTGCGCGAGCACCGCGGTGACGGCCACATCGCTGCCCTGGTCGCCGCTGACATCGATGCGCCGGAGGCGCTGGCCCTGCGGGCCGGCGTCGACCTGGCGGCGAACGGCTCGCACAGCCATGTGTCAGCGGGCTGGAAACGGGCGCAGATGCAGCCGGCCCGCGGCTGGACGGACGAGGAGTGGGACGGGGCCGTGGCCAGGCTGGCCGGGCGCGGCCTGCTCCGGCCTGACGGCGCCGCAACGCAGGCTGGCACGGAGTTGCACCGGGAAATCGAGCACGCCACCGACGTGACGGCCGCGCGGCCGTGGGCCAGCCAGGCTGACGACGACGCGGACGAGCTCGCCCGCCTGCTCCTGCCGATCGCCAGGGCGTGCGCGACCGTGCTGCCGGTGCCCAACCCGGTCGGCGTTCCCGCGCCCGCCGCCCCCTGAGCCGCCCAGCCCCGTGATCCCCAGGGAGCCCGCCATGAGCACGCTTGAGCGGCCCGCGCTGACCGAGCTCGCCGATCCGGCCATCTTGCCCAACCCGTATCCGGTGCTCGCAGCACTCCGGGAAGCCTCGCCGTTCGCCGAGTTCGACGGCGCCTTCGTCGTCGTCGGGCGGCATGCCGACTGCTCCGCCGTACTGCGGGACCCGAACGCCAGCAGCGATCGGACCACGTCGCTGGTCGCGCCGACCGCGTCGCGTCGTACCAGGCAGCGGCCGTCGTTCCTGTCGCTCGATCCGCCCGACCACACCCGGCTGCGGCGGCTGGTGTCCAAGGCCTTCACCCCGCGCGCCATCGCCCGGCTGGAGCCGAGGATCCGCGCGATCACCGGCGACCTGCTGACCGCGGCCGCCGCGGCAGGCCAGATGGAGATCGTCAGCCAGCTCGCGTACCCGCTGCCGGTGCGGATCATCTCCGAACTGCTCGGCGTCCCGGTCGACGACCACCCGCGCTTCGCCGGCTGGTCGGCCCGGCTGGCGCACTCGCTCCAGCCGGGGTTCGGCCTGGACTCTGCGGAGGCGCAGGCCAGGGCTGAGGCCGCGCAGGTGGCCAGCGACGAGTTCGCCGTCTATTTCGAGGAGCTGATCGCGATCCGGCGGGCACACCCGGCGGACGACCTGCTGTCGGCGATGATCGCCGCCGAAGATGGCGGCGAGAAGCTGACCGAGGCCGAGCTGATCGCCACGTGCGTACTGCTGCTCGTCGCCGGGCACGAGACCACCGTCGGCCTCATCTCGAACGCGATACTTGCGCTGCTGCGCCATCCTGATCAGCTGGCGCTGCTGCAGGCCAGCCCCGACCTGGCCGTCGGCGCGGTCGAGGAGACTCTTCGCTACGACGCGCCGGTGCAGATGACGGCTCGCGTCGCGCGCGGGGGGATGCAGGTGGGGCCCGTGGCCGCGCGCGACGGGGCGCTGGTCCTGCTGCTGCTGGCCGCGGCGGGGCGGGACCCGCGGGCGTTCGCCGATCCGGACCGCTTCGACATACGGCGGAATGCGACCGGGCATCTGGCGTTCGCCGCCGGCCCGCATTTCTGCCTGGGCGCGCCGCTGGCCCGGCTGGAGGCCGCGATCGCGCTGGAGTCCGTCGCCCGCCGGATGAAGGCACCGCGACTGAACGCGGGCAGCCTGGACTACAAGCCCAACCTGAACCTGCGCGGGCCGGACCGGCTCGTGGTCGAGTTCGCCGGCATCAGCGCGGCCTAGCCAAGGAAGCCGCGTAGCAGGGCCGCCGTGCCCTGCAGGTGCTCTGCTACCGCAGTCCTGGCGGCCTGTGCGTCGCCCGCGAGTATCGCCTCGACGATCGCTGCGTGCTGGCCGGCCGTGTGGTCGATGTTGCGCTGCAGCACCGGGATCGCGTTGAGGAAGTCGTTGAGCCGCATTCGTGCGTCGGCGCAGGCGGCAGCCAGCAGGCTGGAGCCGGTCAGCTCGGCGATCGACAGGTGGAAGAGCGTATCCAGCCGCCGGTAGTCCTGCGGGCCGGCCGCGTTGACGTCGGCCAGCCGCGCCAGCAGGCTCGCCTGCGCAGCGTCCTCGGCCGGACCGGACAGGCCGGCCAGGGCCTCGGCCGCGCCTGCCTCCACCGCCAGCCGGAAGGTCAGCGCGTCGGTCAGCTTGTCGCCGTCCCGGATCGCGAGCCGGCGCAGCTCGCCGGAATCTGGCGCCGGCCAGGTGTAGGTCACGAACGTGCCACCGAGCCGGCCGCGCCGCGAGCAGACGTACCCGGCCTCGTGCAGCTCCCGGATTGCCTCGCGCAGTGTGAGCCTGCTGATCCCGAGCTGCGCCGCTAGCTCGCGCTCGGCCGGGAAGCGCTCGCCGGGCGCGACCATGCCGAGCTTGATGACGGTGAGCAGCCGCTCGACCGTCTCCTCGAACGCATTGCCCTGGCGCACGGGGCGCAGCACCCCGGTCAGGTCGACGCCCGACGTCGTCATCAACCCTCCGTCGCGCTGGACGACACCGCCGCAAATAGCAGGCGATTGCGAACTATAAGCCCACCGCTGCCTCGCCGGCACGCGGTCCCCCCCGGCCCGCGTGCCGGAATCTCATGCGCCACGAGAGTCGAATCTGGCCAGAGGCCTTGACAACCGCCCCATCGTGCTGATGATTGGTCTGATAATAGACCATTTAAAACCTGCCTCGCCAGAGTCGCTAATCAGCCCGACAAATAATCACATTTCAGTCGCAGGTCACGCACCCCCAAGGAGCCCGTCGTGTCTGTCAATGAAACCGCTCTCAGCAGCGATGAAGAGGAGCTGCATCGCCTCGGCTATGCACAAGAGCTGCGCCGCCGGATGTCGGGATTCTCGAACTTCGCGGTCTCCTTCACGATCATCTCGATCCTGTCCGGCTGCCTCACCCTGTACGGATACGGCATGGCCACCGGCGGCCCGGCGATCATTGTGTGGGGCTGGCCGATCGTCGGCATCATGACGCTCTTCGTGGGCTTGGCCATGGCTGAGGTCTGCTCCAGCTTCCCGACGGCAGGCGGCCTGTACTACTGGTCGGCCAAGCTGGCCAAGAAGAACGGCGCTGCGGCATCCTGGTTCACCGGCTGGTTCAACTTCCTCGGCCAGGTCGCCGTCACCGCGGGCATCGACTTCGGCTGCGCGTTCTTCATCAACGCCTTCCTCAGCCTGGAGTGGGGCGTCAGCACAGCGCACTGGGTCACGATCCTGATCTTCGCGTGCGTGCTGCTGGTGCACGGAATCCTCAATCAGTTCGGCATCAAGCTCGTGTCGCTGCTGAATGACGTGAGCGTCTGGTGGCACATACTCGGCGTCCTGATCATCGTGGGTGTACTGACCTTCGTGCCGTCGCACCACGCAACCGCCAAGTTCGTGTTCACCTCGACCTTCAACACCACCGGCTGGCACAGCATCTTCTACGTGCTGCTGCTCGGCCTGCTGCTGGCGCAGTACACGTTCACTGGCTACGACGCCTCGGCCCACATGACCGAGGAGACGCACAACGCCGCCCGCAGCGGTCCGCGCGGCATCGTGATGTCGATCGTCGTGTCACTGTTCGCCGGCTGGATCCTGCTGATCGGCATCACCTTCGCGATCAGCAAGTCGCACTATTCGACGGATCTGGGCGCGCTAGTTCCGCCGGCGCAGATTTTCACCGATGCCATCGGGGCGACCGGCGCCAAGCTGCTGCTGCTAGTCGCCATCGGAGCCCAGCTGTTCTGCGGCATGTCATCGGTCACCGCCAACTCCCGGATGATCTACGCGTTCTCCAGGGACGGCGCACTTCCCGGCTCCCGGATCTGGCACCAGGTGAACAAGCGGACCAGGACGCCCACCAACGCCATCTGGCTCGCCGCAGTCGGCGCGCTGATCCTGGGCCTGCCCTACCTCTGGAACAGCACGGCGTACGCTGCCGTCACCTCGATCGCCGTCATCGGCCTGTACATCGCCTACGTGTCGCCGACCTACCTGCGGCTGCGCCAGGGCGAGAACTTCCAGCGCGGGCCCTGGCACCTGGGCCGGTGGAGCTACCTCGTCGGCATTATTGCGGTCATCTGGGTGGTCTTCATCACGATCCTGTTCATGCTGCCCACCGCTAGCCCGATCCACTGGTCGAACTTCAACTACACGATCGTGGCCGTCCTGGCCGTGATCGGATTCGCCGGCATCTACTGGCTGGTGTCAGCCAAGAACTGGTTCACCGGCCCGCGGGTTCAGGGCACGCCTGAGGAACTCGCGGCGATCGAGCACGAGCTGTCGGCCTGACGATGACCGATCAGCACGCGAGCGCGGCTCGTCCGGGGATGCTCTCCCTGGACGAGCTGCGCGCGCTCATCGCGGCCGGCGAGATCGATACCGTGATCCTCGCGCTCACTGACATGCAGGGCAGGCTCCAGGGCAAGCGGCTGTCCGCGGAGTTCTTCCTGGCCGAAGTGGTGGAGCACTACTCCGAGGGGTGCAACTACCTGCTGGCGGTCGACACGGACATGAACACCGTCGACGGCTACGAGATGTCGTCCTGGGCGCGCGGCTACGGCGACTTCGTCATGCGCCCGGACATGGCCACCCTGCGGCGGATCCCCTGGCATCCGGGTACGGCCCTGGTGGTCGCCGACCTGACCTGGCTCGACGACACGCCCGTGCTCGCCTCGCCGCGCCAGATACTCCAGCGGCAGGTGGCCAGGCTTGCCGAGCGCGACCTGGTGGCGCTGGCGGGCACCGAGCTGGAGTTCGTCGTCTACACCGACACCTATGAGCAGGCGTGGGCCAAGAACTACCGTGACCTGTCCCCCGCTAACGACTACAACGTGGACTACTCGATCCTCGGCACGTCCCGGATCGAGCCGCTGCTGCGCCGGCTCCGCCTCGGCATGGCCGGGGCCGGCCTGTACGTCGAGTCGGCCAAGGGCGAGTGCAACCTCGGCCAGCACGAGATCGCGTTCCGGTACGCCGAGGCGATCACGACGTGCGACAACCACTCGATCTACAAGACCGGCGCGAAGGAGATCGCGGCCCAGGACGGGATGAGCATCACGTTCATGGCCAAGCCGAACGAGCGCGAGGGCAACTCCTGCCACATCCACCTGTCGCTGCGCGGCACCGACGGCACCCCGGTGCTAGCCGGAGACGGGCCGCACGGCATGTCCCGGCTGGGCGAGCATTTCCTGGCCGGGCAGCTGGCCGCACTGCGCGAGCTCACGCTCTGCTACGCGCCCAACATCAACTCCTACAAGCGGTACGTGCCGGGCAGCTTTGCGCCGACTTCGGTTCGCTGGGGCGTCGACAACCGGACGTGCGCGCTGCGCCTGGTCGGGCACGGGCACTCGCTGCGGGCAGAGAACCGGACGCCTGGCGGTGACGTCAACCCCTACCTCGCCGTGGCCGCCATGATCGCGGCCGGCCTGCACGGGATCGACAACGAGCTGCCGCTAGAGCCCGCGTTCACCGGGAACGCCTACGAGGGCGACAACCCGCGGGTGCCGCACACGCTGCGGGACGCCCTGGAGCTCTGGCAGGACAGCCAGCTCGCCAGGGACGCCTTCGGCACCGAGGTCACCGACCACTACGCGAACTACGCAAAAGTGGAGCTGGCCGCCTACGACGCCGCCGTCACCGACTGGGAGCTCCGCCGCTGCTTCGAGCGCCTGTAACTCCAGAAGCGCTGTAACCCCTCCCAGCCCATCACAGCAAGGACATGACACCCCAGCATGACCAGCTACACAGTGATCAATCCGGCTACCGAGCAGCCGGTCACGCAGGTCGAGCACACCACTGCCGAGCAGACCGACGCGGCCATCGAGCGTGCCGCGAGGGCGCAGGAGTCCTGGCGCGACGTCGCGCCCGGTGACCGGGGCAGGCTGCTGCGCCGGTTCGCCGAGCAGGTCGACGCCCATGTGGCCGAGCTCGCCGCACTGGAAACGGCGGGCTCGGGGCACCCGGTCGGCGCCGCGACCTGGGAGGCGGGCCAGGTCCGCGACGTGCTCACGTACTACGCCGCGGCCCCGGAGCGCCTGACCGGCAGGCAGATCCCCGTTCCCGGCGGTTTGAACGTCACCTTCAAGGAGCCGCTCGGTGTCGTCGGCCTGATCGTGCCGTGGAACTTTCCGATGCCGATCCTGTCCTGGGGGATGGCGCCGGCGCTGGCGGCCGGCTGCACCGTCGTCGCCAAGCCTGCCGAGATGACCCCGCTCACCGCGATCAGGATCGGCGAGCTGGCGCTCGCGGCGGGCCTGCCGGAGGGCGTCTTCCAGGTGCTGCCCGGCAAGGGCAGCGTGGTCGGCCAGCGCCTGGTCGACCATCCGCTCGTCCGCAAGATCGTTTTCACCGGGTCCACCGAGGTCGGCCAGCAGATCATGACTGGCTGTGCCCGCCACATCAAGCGGCTGACGCTCGAACTCGGGGGTAAGAGCGCCAACATCATCTTCGCCGACGCCGACCTCGAGCGGGCCGCGGCGACAGCGCCGTACGCCGTGTTCGATAACGCCGGCCAGGACTGCTGCGCCCGGTCGCGGATCCTGGTCGAGGCCAGCGTCCTGGACAAGTTCATGGCGCTGCTCGAACCCGCAGTGAAGGGCGTCCGGGTGGGCGACCCGGCGGCCGACAGCACGGAGATGGGCCCGCTCATCTCCGCCGCGCACCGTGCGCACGTGGCCAGCTATGTGCCGGCGGACGCGCCCGTCGCCTTCCGCGGCAGCGCACCCGACGGGCCTGGGTTCTGGTACCCGCCGACGGTGCTGTCCCCGGTCGACGCGGACGCGCCCGCCTACGCTGATGAGATCTTCGGCCCGGTGGTGACGGTGACCCCGTTCGCCGACGAGGCCGAGGCGATCGCGCTGGCCAACGACACGCCGTACGGGCTGTCCGGATCCATCTGGACCGGCAACGTCGGCCGGGCCATCCGGGTCGCCCGCGGCGTCGAGACCGGCAACCTGTCGGTGAACTCGCATTCGTCGGTCCGGTACTGGACTCCGTTCGGCGGCTTCAAGCACTCCGGCCTCGGCCGTGAGCTGGGGCCCGACGCCGTCGATGCGTTTACCGACGTGAAGAATGTCTTCATTTCAACTGATTGATACAGGAACGGGGTCGTCGCCATCATGGAACGCCTGAAGGATCGGGTCGTCGTGGTCACCGGGGCCGGTAGCGGGCTCGGGCTGGCCAGCGCGCGGCGGATGGCTGCCGAGGGGGCCCGGATCGTCGCGGTGGACATCGACGAGGGCAGCGGCGAGGCAGCGGCCAAGGAGACCGGCGGCGAGTTCGTGGCTGCCGACGTGGCTGACGAGGCGCAGGTCCGCGATCTGTTCGACGGCGTCGCGGAGCGGTACGGGCGGATCGACGTGGCGTTCAACAACGCCGGGATCTCGCCGCCCGATGACGACTCGATCCTGACGACCGGCATCGACACCTGGCGCCGAGTGCAGGAGATCAACCTCACTTCGGTGTACCTGTGCTGCAAGTACGTCCTGCCGCACATGCAGCGCCAGGGCAAGGGCTCGATCATCAATACCGCGTCGTTCGTCGCGGTGCTGGGCGCGGCTACCTCGCAGATTTCGTACACCGCGTCTAAGGGCGGCGTGCTGGCGATGACGCGCGAACTCGGCGTGCAGTTCGCCCGCGAGGGGATCCGGGTGAACGCGCTCTGCCCGGGGCCGATCAGCACGCCGCTGCTCCAGGAGCTTTTCGCTGCTGACCCTGACCGCGCGGCGCGGCGTCTGGTGCATGTGCCGATGGGCAGATTCGGCAAGCCGGAGGAGATCGCGGCCGCTGTGGCGTTCCTGGCGAGCGACGACTCCTCGTTTATTACGGCGTCGCAGTTCCTCGTCGATGGCGGCGTCACCGGCGCGTACGTGACACCATATTGATCATGACAGATCATCCGGTCATCGGGATCAGCAGTTACCAGCAGCAGGCGTCCTGGGGGAACTGGGACGACCAGGCAGTCCTGCTGCCGCGCCGGTACGTCGACAAAGTGGCGCAGGCCGGCGGCCTGCCGGTGCTGCTGCCGCCGTCCGAGGGCGGCGCCGCGGTGCTGTCCAGGCTCGACGCCCTCATCCTGTCAGGCGGCAGCGACGTCGAGCCGTCCCGGTACGGCGCCGCCGCGCACCCGGCCGCCGGGCCGTTCTACCCCGACCGCGACAGCGCCGAGCTCGACCTGTGCACGCACGCGCTGGCGAGCGGACTGCCGGTGCTCGGCATCTGCCGCGGCCTGCAGGTGCTCAACGTCGCGCTCGGCGGCACCCTGCTCCAGCACCTCCCCGACCTGGTGGGCGACGACAGCCACTCACCCGAGCGGACCGGCTACGGCGCGCACAAGGTCAGCGTCGCGGCCGGCACTCAGCTCGCGGCCATACTCGGCCGGTCAGAAGCCGCGGTGCCGACGCACCACCACCAGGCCATTGACCAGCTTGGGGCAGGCCTGGTCGCGACTGCGTGGACCGACGATGGCGTGATCGAGGCCGTCGAGTTCAACCGGGCTTCGGCTGATGGCGCCCCGTTCATGATCGCGGTGCAGTGGCATCCGGAGGCGGGCGACGACCTCAGCCTGTTCACTGCCCTTGTCGCGGCCGCCGCTGCCTTCGGGACGCGGCCGTAGCATTCAGCCTCGGTCAGCCCCAAAGAACTTCACGACGTCAAGGACGCAGCGCGTCTCTGGACCAGGCTCGCTTGCACCCATCTCGAAGCCAGCTTTGGTCAGGGCGCGGATGGAGCGGGTATTGGCCCGGTCTGGGCTCGCCTCTACGTGGCGGGCGGCCGGGTGCGCGGGCACCACGACGTCGCGCACATAGCTCCAGATCAACTGCGGGCCTAGGCCGCGGCCGGTGAGTTCTTCCACGCCAATGGAGAAGTCCAGGCCAATCGCATCCGGGTCCAGCGCGGACGGGTCGACGTCGCCGGTGCGGTAGTGCTGGATGTAGCCGCAGTCCTGTCCGTCAGCCGCCACGACGTGCACGCGGACCGGCGAGTCGCCGGCTATGCGCGGGCCGTACTTGCGCTGCGCCGCCGCGAAGTCGAGGCGCTCCGGGAACCAGCGGATCGCGTGGGAAGAGTGCTGCCAGGTCAGTAGCTCAGGCACGTCAGCGATCCGCAGCGGCCGGAAGGCTAGCGTCGCCGCCGTGGCCGCGGCGGCTAGGCGGAGGCCGTCGGCCACCGTGGCTGGCTGGCAGCGGGCGATCGCCTCGTCAAGCGAGAGCCAGTCCAGCCGGTCGTGCTCGGGGTCCACTCGTGCGTTGGTGCCCGCGGGCATGTCCAGTCCGAACCGCACCCAGCGACCGGAGAGGTCCAGTGCGCGCAGGTCCGTGTCGGCGACGACGAGGCCCGTCTCCTCGGCCAGCTCGCGCAGAGCCGCGCCGAGTACGGCTTCGCCGGGCTGCCGGGATCCGGACGGCGGCGTCCAGGCCCAGTCACCCGCATAGTCCGGCCCGTGCAGCGCCCGGTGCAGGACCAGGTACTGAGCGTCGCGGGCACTACCAGCCGCGGGCCGCCTGACGATGATCGCCGCCCCGAACGGCGGGTCCGGCGCGATCGGCAAACCGTCGTAGGTATACCGCAAGGGCCGCTGCACAGAACGAAGTATTTCAGGAGAAAGGGCGGGCCCTGGCGTAAAAGACCGTGCCTTCCCAGTCAGGCGTCGGGTCGAGTGGGTGGAAGCCGTTTTGGAGCAGGCAGGAGACTGACCCGGTGTTGGCGGGCTCGACGCCTGCCACGAACAGCGAGACGTGTGCTAGCTCGGGGCAAGTCAGAAGCGCGGCGATGACCGACGTGCCGTAGCCCTGGCGCCGCAGGGCCGGGTCCACGACGTAACTGATGTTGGCGGTCGGTAGCAGAACGGTCCTGACCACGCCACGGCCGCCCGGGCTGCCGTCCCAGGTGGTGCAGCGGTCGTAGGTATCACAGCCGGCATAACCCACGGCGGTATCGCCTTCCCACGCCAGCCAGCTGTAACGGCCGGTCTCGGCGGCGCCGCGGTACTCCTCCAGGGGACGCTCGTGAAGGTCGAGGACCAGGCTTGGCCAGCCGGGCCCGCCCAGCCATCGGCCGGTGTCGGCGTCGGCGAACCAGCGGTCAGTCAGCGGCAGCTGGCATCGGCGGAACGGCCGCAGGCAGACCATTTCGTGATCGTAACTGCATCGGTGCCGCGCGAATCCGTGTCCGGTTAGTCTGCTGGCATGGCAAGCAGCACACCGGGCCAGGTGGCCGATGGCGAGAGCAAGGATCCGGCGGCCAAGAGCGACGAGCCGATCGACGACCTGGTCACGACCCGGCACTCGATCACGCTCGAGGACGGCCGCGAGCTGAGCTACGCGGTCACGACTGGGCGGATCGTGCTGCGGCAGGAAGGCCACACCGACGACAAGTTCGACGGCCCGCAGCCCAAGGCAGAGGTCTTCATCACGGCCTACACGGCCGACAGCGAGGATCCGCAGGCCCGGCCGGTCACGTTCGCCTTCAACGGCGGCCCCGGCTCCTCCAGCGTGTGGCTGCACCTCGGCCTGCTAGGCCCGCGCCGGGTGGTGATGGGTGACGTCGGCCACCTGCTCCCGCCGCCGTACGCCCTCGCCGACAACAGCCAGACCCTGCTCCGCTACAGCGACCTGGTGTTCATCGACCCGGTCTCGACCGGCTACTCGCGCGCGGTCAAGGGCGAGAAGTCGCGGGAGTTCCACGGCTACGGCGGCGACATCGAGTCGGTGGGCGAGGTGATCCGGCTGTGGACCACGCGCAACGACCGGTGGATGTCACCGAAATTCCTCTGCGGCGAGTCCTACGGCACGACCAGGGCCGCCGGTCTCGCGCGGCACCTGCAGCAGCGATACGGCCTGTACCTGAATGGCCTGATGCTGATCTCCGCGGTGCTGGACTTCGGCACGGCCGAGTTCGGTGGCGGCAACGATGACCCCTACGCGCTGTACCTGCCGACCTATGCCGCGGTCGCGCATTACCACGGGAAGCACGGGGACCGGCCGCTGCGCGAGGTGCTCGCCGAGGCGCAGGCCTACGCCGAGCGAGAGTACCTCTGGGTGCTGGGCCGCGGCTCGCGGCTGACGGCTGCCGAACGCGACGCGGCCGCCGCCCGGGTAGCCGAGCTCGCCGGCCTGTCCGCCGATTACGTGGACCGGGTGAATCTGCGCCCTGAGCACATCAGATTCCTGACCGAGTTGCTGCGCGACCAACGGCTGGTGGTGGGCCGGATCGACGGCCGGTTCACGGGCTGGGACACCGACTACGGCCGCGAGACGTGGACGTCTGACCCGTCCATCGACGCGATCGTCGGGCCCTACACCGCGGCGCTCAATCACTACGTGCGCGGCGAGCTCGGCTACGCCAGCGACCTGCCGTACGAGATCCTCACCGACCGGGTGCAGCCCTGGTCTTACGCCGAGTTCGAGAACCAGCATGTGCACGTCATGGAAGCCCTGGCCGCCGCGATGCGGGCCAACCCCCACATGCGGGTCCACGTCGACTGCGGCTACCACGACCTGGCCACGCCATACTTCGCGGCCGAGCATTCCTTCGCGCACCTGGCCATCCCGGCCGAGCTGGCGGCCAACATCTCCTTCAGCTACTACGAGGCTGGTCACATGATGTACCTGCACGAGCCGAGCCGGCGCGCCCAGGCTGGCGAGCTGGCAGCGTTTGTCGCCGGCTGACGCCGGCCCGGCCAGGTGCTGCCTGGCCACTACGCGCCGTAGACTCGCGTCGTGAGCCTCGCTCCAGCCCTCGAGATCCACGATCTGGTCAAGAGCTACCGGGACAAGACGGCCGTCGCCGGCCTGTCGCTGTGCGCTCAGCGTGGCCAGGTCACGGCCATCCTCGGCCCGAACGGGGCCGGCAAGACGACCACGATCGAGACGTGCGAGGGATACCGCAAGGCCGATGCCGGCACCGTCCGCGTCCTCGGCCTGGACCCCGTCGCTGACGCCCGCGAGCTACGGGCGCGGGTCGGCGTCATGCTCCAGTCCGGCGGCGTACCGACTACCGCGCGAGCGGGCGAGTACCTGAAGGTCATGGCCAGCTTCTACGCCCACCCGCTTGACCCGGTGGCGCTGCTCTCCGCGCTCGGCCTGGCCGAGTCGGCGCGCACCCCCTACAAGCACCTGTCCGGCGGGCAGAAGCAGCGGCTGGGCCTGGCCGCCGCCGTCGTCGGCAGGCCGGAGCTCGTCTTCCTGGACGAGCCAACTGCTGGCCTCGATCCGCAAGCCAGGCATGCGACCTGGGAGCTCATCGAGGGCATGCGATCAGCCGGTGCCTCAGTGATCCTGGCCACGCATTACATGGAGGAAGCCGAGCGGCTCGCCGACGACGTCGTCATCGTCGATCATGGCGTGGTCGTCGCCAGCGGACCGCCAGGCACGCTCACCGGCTCGGCAGGCCAGCTGCGCTTCCGGGCCGAGCCGGGCCTGGACCTCGGTGCCCTGATCGCCGCGCTGCCGGCTGGGGCCGTGGGCAAGGAGTCCCCCGCCGGTCACTACCTGATCGAGGTGTCCGGCCGGGTTGACCCGCAGCTCATCGCGTCGGTGACAGCCTGGTGCGCCGAGCACGGGATCCTGGCCAGAGACCTCCAGATCGAGAGCCGCACGCTCGAAGACCTGTTCCTGGAGCTGACCGGCCGCGGACTGCGACCATGACGGCATTGCTGAGCGAGGCCTGGCCGGCGCCCGCGCCCGGCGCTGCCCCGCTGCCCCGGATGGTCCGCGCCCAGGCCGGCCTGGAGCTGCGCACGCTGGCCCGCAACGGCGAGCAGCTGACGCTCACCTTGATCATCCCGCTGCTGCTGCTCCTGGCCTTCGGCCACGAGACCCTGATCAACATCGGCAAAGGCAGCCGGATCGACTTCATCGTGCCCGGCATCCTCGCCCTCGCCGTCCTGTCGACGGCTTTCACCAGCCAGGCGATCGGTACCGGGTTTGAGCGCCGCTATGGGGTACTCAAGCGACTGGGCGCCGCGCCGCTGTCCCGCTCGGGTCTCATCGCCGCGAAGACTGTCACCGTCGTGGCTGTCGAGGTAGTGCAAGTCGCGCTGGTACTTGCCGTTGGCACCCTGCTCGGCTGGCGGCCGGTGGCCAGCCCGGCCGCCGTGGTCTGGGTGCCGCTGCTGCTGCTGGCCGGCACTGCCGCCTTCAGCGGGCTGGCGCTGCTGATGGCCGGCACCCTGCGCGCGGAGGCGACGCTGGCCGCCGCGAACCTGCTGTACCTGATCATGCTCGGGCTCGGCGCCGTACTGTTCCCGCTGACCAGGTTCCCGCCAGGAGCCAGGCCGGTACTGCGGCTCCTGCCCGCCGACGCACTGGCGGACGGCCTGCGCGGTGTGCTCGCCGGCGGCACCGGGCTGCCGGTCCGGGACCTGGTCGTGCTGTGCGTCTGGGCAGTCGCCGGGATCGCCGTGGCCGCCCGCACCTTCCGGTGGGAGTAGCAGTCCGGGACGGAGCAACGGGGCAGGTCCGGACCGCGCCGGCCGCTGCGCTCGTGTTCGCCGGCATCATCTCGGTGCAGGTCGGCGCGGGCCTGGCCGGACGCATGTTCAGTCAGCTCGGGCCGGCCGGCGTGACCGGGCTGCGGCTGTGGTGGTCGGCGCTGATCGTCGCGGTATTCGGCGGCCGTGCGCTGGCACGCACGCTGCGGGCAGTCGTGGCCGACCGGGCCTGGCGCGACCTGTCCATCGCGCTCGCGTTCGGCGTCGTCCTCGGCATCATGAACTTCTCCATCTACCAGTCGTTCGCACGCATCCCGCTTGGCGTCGCGGTCACGATCGAGTTCCTCGGCCCGCTGGCCGTGGCCGTCGCCTTCTCCCGGCGCTGGCTCGACGCGGTCTGGGTGGTCATGGCAGCGGCCGGCGTGCTGCTGCTGACCCAGGGCGGCGGCGCCCGGCTCGCCAGCGGCAGCGGTGGCGCCGCCAGCCAGGTCGCCAGGGCGGGGCCGGTCCTTGGCCTGAGCACGCAGGCCGCCGGCATCGCGTTCGGCCTGATCGCCGCCGCAGGCTGGGCCGCCTACATCTTGCTCAGCCGTGCCACGGGCCGCCGGTTCAGCGGGTCGTCCGGCCTCGTGATCGCCATGGTGGTGGCAGCGCTCCTGGTGACTGGCCCGGCCATCGCGCAGGCCGGCCCGGCACTGCTGCACCCGAGCGTCATCGCCGAGGGCCTGGCCATCGGCTTGCTGTCCTCCGTGATCCCGTACCGCCTGGAGCTTGAGGCGCTGCGCCGGGTCCGGGCCGGGGTGTTCGGGATCTGGATGAGCGTGGAGCCCGCGGTGGCGGCGCTGGTGGGCCTGGCGCTACTGGCCGAGAACTTGCTGGTCCGGCAGTGGCTTGCGATCGTGCTGGTCATCCTGGCGTCCGCTGGCGCAGCTCGCTACGGCACCGTCGACCAGCCGGATCAGGGCAGCCTGCCGCCGCCCCCGGCCTAACATGGTGTTCGTGTCAGCCCCGATCACCGCACCAAAGACGCCCGCGACCGGTCCATGGCCGCGGCTGCTCGGACCCGCGCTGCTAGCGCCGACCCCGGCCGCGCTGCGCCGGTGGGCGCTCGCCGGCGTCGTCACCTCGGCCCTAATCATCCTGACTGGCGCGGCTGTCCGGCTGAGCCAGTCGGGCCTCGGCTGCCCGGACTGGCCGGACTGCACGAAGTCGAGCCTCGCTGCGGCTGGCGTCACCGGGGATCCCCTGATCCACCGGTGGGTAGAGTTCGGCAACAGGCTGGTCACTGTCGCGATCTTCGTCGTTGCTGTCGGCGTGTTCGTCGCCGCCTGGCAGTACCGCGGCCGCGACGGCCAGCGCCAGCGTGAGCTGATCTGGCTGGCCGCCGCCCAGCCGGGCGCCATCGTCGCGCAGGCGCTGCTCGGCGGCCTCGTCGTCCTCACGAAGCTGAACCCGGCGCTCGTCTCGATCCACTTCCTTGCCTCGTCGGCGCTCGTCGCCGCCACCGTCGCGCTCTACATCCGCTGTCAGGAGGGCACCGGCCAGCCCCGGCCGCTGGTAGCGCGGCCGGTGCGGCTCGCCGCACTCGGCGTCGTCGCCACCATCGCACTGATGCTGGCGGCCGGCACAGTCGTCACCGGCACCGGCCCGCTGGCCGGAGCGTCGGACGTGGCCAGGTACCACTTGCCGCTGGAAGGCGTCACCCAGCTGCACGCCGACATTGGCTGGCTGCTGGCTGGCCTGATGGCCGCGCTGCTGCTCGGGCTCCACCTGACCGCGGCGCCTCGCCGGGCACTGCGGCTCGGCTGGCTCCTGCTGGCCCTGATCGGGCTGCAGGGGGTCATCGGCTATGCCCAGTACTTTTCCGGCCTGCCGGCCGGCCTGGTCTGGGTGCATGTGGCGGGCTCGGTCGCCATCTGGATCACGGCGCTGCTGCTGCCGTACTCGCTGCGCGACCGCGGCGCGATGGCCGACCCGGTAGCGCGGCCCGCCGAACTCTCGTCACACCTGCTCGGCTGACCGGCCCCTTCCTGCCGGGTCGCGACCGCGATACCTTGTCGGCCATGTCCCCAGCATCGGTCAACCCGGCATCGGTCAACCCAGCATCGGTCAACACAGCGTCGGTCAACGGAATCACCATCACCTACTCCGACAGCGGGGGCGACGGCCCCGCTGTCGTGCTCAGCCATGGCTACCTGATGGACTCCTCGATGTTCGGCCCGCAGGTGGAGGCCCTCGCGCCCGAGTACCGGGTGATCACCTGGGACGAGCGCGGGTTCGGCGGAACCAGGGCGACCGGTCCATTCAGCTACTGGGACTCGGCCGCCGATGTCATCGGCCTGCTGGACCACCTCGGCATCGACCAGGCGGTGCTCGGCGGCATGTCCCAAGGCGGGTTCGTGAGCCTGCGCGCGGCACTGCTCGCCCCGCAGCGAGTCCGGGCGCTCATCCTCATCGACAGCCAGGCTGGCCAGGAGGACCCGGCCGCCGCGCCGGCGTATGAGCAGCTGGACCAGATCTGGCACGAGCAGGGCCCGCTCCCGGTCCAGGATGTGGTGGCCTCGATCATCCTCGGGCCGCCCGACGGCCCGATCGACCACGCGCCGTGGTTCGCCAAGTGGGCAGCCGCGGACCGGGACGAGCTGCGGCTGTCGTTCCGCTGCCTGATGGACCGGGACGACCTCACCGCCAGGCTCGCGGAGATTACCGCTCCGGCCCTGATCCTGCACGGCACCGCCGACGCCGCCATCGCCATGGAGCGCGCCGAGGCCGTGCAGGCGGGCCTGTCCGGGCCGGCCACGCTCGTGCAAATCGATGGCGGGTCACACGCCAGCAATCTCAGCCACCCCGATCAGGTCAACGTGGCGATGCTGGAATTCCTCCGCTCGCTGCCATAACACGCCCCAGTCCGCCCCGATTGTTAACCCGCGTCGGGGCGGGCAGCTAACGGCGCCAGGGATAGGGTCAATCCCGTAACTGCGTCTGCGGTGAGAGGGGTCTGAAGCAGTAGTGAGCGGTGACGCGCGTGCAGCGCTTGACTGGTCGGACGCGGACGCACGGACTGTGGATCTCATCCGCGTCCTGGCCATGGATGCGGTGGAGCGCGCAGGATCGGGCCATCCCGGCACGGCGATGAGCCTGGCTCCAGCGGCATACCTGCTCTACCAGAAGGTCATGCGGCACGATCCGGCTGATCCGTTGTGGCCTGGGCGGGACCGGTTTGTGCTGTCGTGCGGGCATTCCAGCCTGACGTTGTACATCCAGCTCTATCTGTCCGGATACGGGCTGACACTGGAGGACCTGGAGCATTACCGCGTCTGGGGCAGCCAGACCCCTGGCCATCCTGAGCATCACCTGACACCTGGCGTGGAAACGACGACCGGCCCGCTCGGCCAGGGGATCGGGAACGCAGTCGGCATGGCCATGGCGGCGCGCCGCGAGCGCGGCCTGCTCGATCGCGACGCCGAGCCGGCGACGAGCCCGTTCGACCACTACATCTACTGCTTCGTCTCCGACGGCGACATGGAGGAAGGCATCAGCCACGAGGTGGCTTCCCTCGCCGGGCATCAGCAGCTTGGGAACCTCATCGTGCTGTACGACGACAACGACATCTCCATTGAGGACGACACCAGCATCGCGAAGTCCGAGGACGTCGCCGCCCGGTTCGAGGCCTATGGCTGGCACGTCCAGCGACTGAGCTGGCGACAGGCGGACGGCTACCACGAGGACGTGCAGGCGCTGCACGACGCGTTCGAGACGGCGAAGGCGACGACGACGGCACCGTCGTTCATCTCGCTGCGCACGATCATCGCCTGGCCAGCGCCGCACAAGCAAAACACCGGCGCGGCGCACGGCGCGGCACTTGGCGCCGAGGAAGTCGCCGCGACCAAGAAGATCCTCGGCTTCGACGCGGCGATCTCGTTCCCGGCTGAGGACGAGCTCGTCGACCACGCGCGCCACGTCGCCGAGCGCGGCAAGCGGGCGCACGCCGCCTGGGACGAGCAGCTAGCCGCGTGGTCGACGGCACGCCCGCAGCAGCGCGAGCTGCTCGACCGGCTGAGCGCGCACCGGCTGCCCGCTGGCTGGGCCGACGTGCTGCCGGAGTTCGCGCCCGACGACAAGGGCATCGCGACGAGGCGGGCATCCGGCCAGGTGCTGAACGCGCTGGCGCCGGTGCTGCCAGAACTGTGGGGCGGGTCCGCGGACCTGGCCGGCAGCAACGACACCACGATGGAGGGCGAGCCGTCCTTCGTGCCCGAGATCCACCAGACCAGGATGTTCCCCGGCGACCGGTACGGCCGGGTGCTGCACTTCGGCATTCGCGAGCACGGCATGGGCGCGATACTCAACGGCATCGCGCTGCACGGCCTCACCCGGCCGTACGGCGGCACGTTCCTGGTCTTCAGCGACTACATGCGCGGGTCGGTGCGGCTGGCCGCGCTGATGGGCCTGCCAGTCACCTACGTGTGGACGCACGACTCCATAGGCCTGGGCGAAGACGGCCCGACGCACCAGCCGGTCGAGCATCTGTGGGCGCTGCGCGCCATCCCCGGCCTCGACGTGGTCAGGCCCGCTGACGCCAACGAAGTGACCGTCGCCTGGCGGACCATCCTGGATCGCACCG